>NZ_JBEUPA010000020.1:0-81534 GCF_040492065.1 Actinomadura sp. NPDC000929
CGGGCGCGGGCCCGGCGTCGTCCGGGACGGCGGCGCCGGGACCGTCCGCGGCGCTCTGCGCCAGGCGCTCCGCGATCTGCGCGTACCGTCCGCCGAGCCGGGCGAGCACGCGCGCCGCGACCTGCGCGAACGGCGGATCCTGCCGCAGGTCCTCGGCGCCCTGCTGGATGGCCCGCAGCAGCGCGGGGAAGTCCTGCGTGGACCCCCACCGCCCGCGCACGACGTCCCAGACGTTGCGCAGGACGCCCATCGCCTCCGTGCGGCCGAGACCGCCGAGCAGGACGTCGCGGACCCCGTCGTGGAACTCGTACTCGACGCCCGCCGGGTCCGAGGCGCGGCGGGCGCGCCGCAGCAGGCCGCCCAGGAACACCTCGGCCAGGTGCGCCGACGTGGCCTCCGGGAGCATGGCCCTCTGGACGAGCGACATGACCTCCAGCCGCAGCGGGGCCGCCGCGAGGTAGGCCGCCAGCCGGAACGCCGTCGGCGAGGAGACCGCCCGGAAGCGCGTCACCCGCTCGGCGGGCGACGGGTCGCCGCCGTCCTCCTCCCGGGCGTCCCGGGGGGCCTCGGCGGCCGGCGCGCCGGTGAACACGGCCATCGCCGCGATCCGCTCCGCCCCGCAGCCGACGAGTTCGGCCCAGGGGCGCAGCCAGCGGGGCTCCAGCTCCATCACGGGAACGGCGACGCCGGGCGGCACGGCGGACTCCTCGCGCGGCCGCACCGCGAGCCGGGCGTTCGGCGCCCCGGCCCGCTGCGCCCCGAGCCACACCGGCTCGACCGCCGTCGCGCACCGCCACCACAGCCGCTGGGGGAGCGGCTGGAGGATCGCGACCGGGGCGGACCGCGCCCAGCGTTCGACGACCGCGGCGGCGCGCCCGTCGCCCCAGGCCGGCCCGATGCAGTCGCTGAAGACCAGGACCACGCGGCGGTGCGTCGGGTCGATCAGCTCGTCCGGGCTGCGGCCCGGCCCGGCCGGCGAGCTGCCGGTGCGCAGGACGAGCGCGCCGCCGTCGGCGTCGAGCCGCCACACCCGCACGTCGCGGAAGGCGCCCAGCCGTTCCATCAGGGACCGCAGCTCGGCGGCGAGCCGGGTCCAGACGACCATGGAGGGGCCGCCGTCCACCACGAGGGCGAGGTCGAGCCGCCGTTCCGGCGCGGGCTCCATGACCGGCTCCCAGATGCCGGTCTCCGCGATCCGCTGCGCCGTCGCCTCCTCGACGAGGTTCTCCACCGTCCGGGACGAGACCCTGCCCCGCAGCGGCCGCAGCGCGCGGGCGAGGCTCAGCGCGTGCGGGAGCGCGGGCGCCGCCGGGGCGCGCACGGCGTCGCCCGGCGCGGACCCCGGCGCGGGGAGGTGCAGTCCCGCCTGCGCGGCCGACGGCGCGGGACGGACCGGGCGGCGGGGCGCGGACGGTTCGGCGACCGCGGGCTCGGCCGCGACGGGCTCCGCGGGCGGTTCCGGCTCCGCCTCAGGGCCGGGCGCCGGCGGGTCCTGACCGCCGGGCGCCGCGGCCCCCGGCAGGGAGAGCGCCAGCCACAGGGCGTCGGCGACCTCCTCCGCGGTGGGCCGGGGGGAGAGCGCCTCCAGCGCCCCGATCAGCCGGGGGATCATCCCGGGCCGGCGGCGCCCAGCGGGCGCAGGATCGCCCTGACCATGTCCTGGAGCGTGGCCTCCGAGGGCCGGGAGCCGGTCGTGCTCAGGTAGACCGCGTTGAGGAGCTGGTCGGTGGCCAGGTCGCCCTGCTCGCGGCGGTCCAGGAACTCCCGGATGAGGTCCGCGCTCGCCGCGCTCGCCGCGGGGCCGAGGTGCGCCTCGACGATCTCGGCGAGCTCCTCGGGGCTCGGCGGCTCGATCACCAGCCGGACGCAGCGGCGCAGGAACGCCGGGGGGAACTCCCGCTCGCCGTTGCTGGTGATGACGACCAGCGGGAACGCGGTGCACTGGACCCGGCCGCGGCCGACCGGCACCCGGTCCGGTCCCTTGGCCGGCATGACGTGCACGACCGGCTGGTCCTCCGGGAGGCGTTCGAGCTCCGGGATCGTGAAGCCGCCCTCCTCGAACACGTTGAGCAGGTCGTTGGGCAGGTCGATGTCGCTCTTGTCCAGCTCGTCGATGAGCAGCACGCGGGGGCGCGGCTGCGGCAGCAGCGCCGTCCCGAGCGGCCCGAGCCGGATGTAGCGGCCGATGTCGGGGGCCTCGGTGTCGGCCCCGGGGGCCACGGCCCGGCGCAGGCTCGTCTCGTGCAGGCGGCCGATGGCGTCGTAGCGGTACAGCCCTTCCTGGAGCGTGACCCGGCTGGTGATCGGCCAGTCCAGCACGGGACCGAGGCCCAGCTCGTGCGCCACGTTGTAGGCGAGCGTCGACTTGCCCGTCCCGGGCTTGCCGGTGACCAGCAGGGGCCGCCGCAGGCGCAGGGCCACGTTCACCATGGTGACGACGTTCGGTTTCGGACGGTACGCCAGGGCGCGCTCCAGACCGCCGCCCGGCAGCCGGGCGGCGCCGTCGGCCGTGTCGCCGGCCGCGTCGAACCGCCTCCAGGGCGGCGGATCGGGCAGCCGCGCCAGGCCGTCGTGCGGCCGGGCGTCACCCCGGTAGATCTCCCAGCCCTCGGACTCTTCGCCCGCGGTCGTCTCCGTCTTCGCCACAGGTACCTCCCAGGGGGCTCAGGCCGGGGCGTTCAGCCGCACGTAGGGTTCGGGCAGCCGGTCCGCGTCGTCGAACACCAGCGTCAGGTCGAGACCGAGATGGACGCCGCCGCCGTCTCCGTCGAGGGCCCGGAGCGCCTGCCGGCGCAGCGCCAGCACGGCGTCGGGCAGGTCCATCGCCCCCGCGCCCAGCAGTTCCCGGAACTCCCGGGCGAACCGCTCCGGATCGCGGCCGCGGCGGCACCAGGTGACGATCGGCGCCCCCGCCTGGAGCGCGGCGCGCAGCTCCGCGGAGTCCGGCCCGTCCGTGCGCGGGGGGAAGGCCATGGCCATGCACACCGACGACGGTTCGGACAGCAGCATGCTGTAGAGGCTTTCACCGCCGTACTGCCCGGGCTGTGTCACCCAGCACACCTCGGCGCCGTGGGGGTTGTCGCGCAGCCACCGCCACTTGCGGCGCCAGTGGTGGTGGTACGCCCGCCTGCGCATCCGGTCGAGGCTGCGGACGACCACCGGATGCTCGATGCCGAGGCGCCGCTCCAGCCCGTCCACGGTGATCCGCAGCTGGTCGACCGGCGTGCCGAGCAGGTCGACCGGCAGCACGAACTCCAGCGTCAGCTCCGGCGTCGGCCGGTTGACGACGTGCTGGTCCTCGCACAGCAGCCCCTTGACGAGTCCGGGCAGCCGGTCGAGGGGGACGGGTTCGTCGTCGCAGCGCAGCATGAGCCCGTGCCCGCCGTCCACCTGGAGCCACGCGGAGGCCAGGTAGCGGTCCGGGACGGCTCCGTCCCCGCGCAGCTCGATGACCAGGTAGCTCCGCGCCGCGGCCTCCCGCGCCCCGGCGTCGCGCGCCGCGGGCACCTCGCGCCGCCGCGCCGGGGGGAGGCCGCGCGCCGCCCCCAGCCGGTGCGCGAGCCGGTCGGCCCAGGCGCGCAGGCCGGCGGCCGCGGGTCCGGCCGCGTGCGCGGCGAGCCCCTCGACGAAGGCCAGGAGCGGCGGGACGCCCTCGGCGCTGAAGGTCAGGTCCTCCAGCCTGGCCAGAACGCTCCACAGGTCGCCCGGGTCGGCGGCGAGGGCGGGGCCGGAGGGGCCGGCGACCTCCCAGTAGAGCGCGCGGATCGCGGCCGGCTCGACGGCCTCGGAGACGCGGTCGCCCAGGCTCCGCAGGAGGCCGTCGAGTTCCCGGCGCTCCTTCGGGCTGAGCAGCGGTTCGGGAAGCAGCTCCTCGACGAGGTCGCGGAGCTCCCCCATCGGCGTGCTCCCGCGGTGGAACTCCTCGACGATCTCGACCAGCGCGTGGAACGCCCCGGGATAGGGCAGGCACGCGTCCACGAGATGCCAGACATCGGTGATGTCCTTGTCGTCCCGGCTGATCGGGAGGGGATGGCCCAGCCGCCGTTCCAGAAGGGAGACGCAGAGGTCACGGGAGGTGCGCTTGCGCACGGTCTCCAGTTCCCACAGCGCCCGCACGAGGCGGGACTGGTCTTCGAAAGGCAGCGACCATGCCACGTCCGACACTCATCCCCTCCGACACCCAAACCGCACCGGGACCCCCATCGGTGGGGCATATCGTACGCGTTCAGCGAGAAATGATCCCCTGGGGCATTTCCGGCGGTGTGGAATTGTCATAAAGGTCTGTGTCGGAACCGGAGTCCGCGGGCCGGGCCGTGGAGCGGACCCGTCCCGGGACCGCGCGGGCCGCCGCCGCGCACCGGCGGAGCGGCGGCCCGACCACCTCGGCGAGCGCGCCCCTGAGCGTCTGCTGGGAGCCGATGTTCCGCCGTTTCCGCAGCGACCAGAGGCAGCAGCTGCTGACCACGGCGACGCACAGGGTGATCGCGGTGACGACCCCGGTCGCGATCCTCGTGCTCGCCACCAGCGAGAGCAGGTAGCCGGAGAACAGCGACCCCAGGGGGACGGCGCTCTGCGTGACGAGGCTGTTGATGCTGGCCACCCGCGCCAGCATGTCGTCGGGGATCCACGTCGCCTGGTAGACGGTGAGCGCCACGTTCATGTGCGCGCCGATGAAGCTGATCCCGCCCCAGGCGGCGAGCCCGGCCAGCGGGCTGTCGTAGGCCGTCACGATCGCGGTCATCGCGAACCATCCCCAGACGCAGCAGAACAGCAGCCGCATCGGCCGGTTGCCCTGGGCCAGGCGGTAGCGCCGGGAAAGGTGGGACGCCGCGACGGCGCCGAGCGTGCCCCCGAGCCCGGACGCCGCGAAGAGAATGCCGATCATCGAAGTGGAGGTGAACTCCTGGTCCGCCTGCACCACGAGCCTCAGAAAGATGATCTGGAAGGCGAAGTTCGTCACCGCGCACACGGCGATCACCATGCACAGGAATGGGTGGCCCAGGATGAAACGAATGCACTTTCCGAAATCGGTGGGTTCGGGGGCCCGTTGTTCCTCCGGTGCGAAATTCTTCTCCCGCACGCAGTGCAGCGTGAGGGCGGAGAAAAGGGAGGAGAGAGCGTCGGCGGCGAAGGGCAGCGCCCTGTCCAGGCCATACAGGAAACCGCCGAGCGGGCGGCCGAGAAGCAGCGCGATATGGCCCCTTGCCTCGTTTCTCGCCATCGCCTCGGGAAGCTGGTCGGGGCGGACGACGCGCTTGACGACGGCGACCTCGGCCAGGCTGTACAGGCCCGCGAGCGCGCCGTCCGCCGCGGCCGCGCCGACCAGGAGCAGGCCGGGGTGGTAGTGCAGGGCGAGGCCGACGGCCAGCAGCACCGACACGCCGAACCGCGTGTACTGGCAGGTCAGCATGATGCGCCGGCGGTCGAAGCGGTCCGCGAGCATGCCCGCGGGCACGTAGAGGAGGAGCCGGGGGAACGTCCCGGCCGCGGCGACCCAGCCCGCGAAGACCGGCGAGCGGGTCAGCGACAGCGCCAGCAGCGGGATCGCGATGGCCGCGTTCATGGTGCCGAGCTGGGAGGCGGCCGATCCGCTCCACAGGAAGGTGAAATCCCGTGGCATGGACGCTCGTGGTTTCACGTGGACCCGCTCGCGCCGTCGAAAGCGGCCACCTGTTGCATCCTTCCCGGAACCGATGGTGGCCGGTTCGGTCGAGGTGCGACCGGGCGCCGACCAGCGGGCGGCGGCAATGGGTGCGCCGGCCCGAATGGCTTTCCGTCCGACGGCATGAGCGGCGAAAGGAAAACGGTCGAAAAGCTCCGGGCGCGTTCATACCGAGAAGAAAGCCTGCGGCCCCGTAGTGCCGGGGTCGCAGGCAGACTCTAGTGGAGATCGCGGCGAGAAACGGGTCGATTGTCGAAAAACGACTTCCCGCGGGCGAGTCTCGTACGACTCTTGAACGACGGTATGCCGATCGTGGGGATCGGTGCGGGACGCGCTTCCCGCTTCCGCCGCCAGAGGGGCGGCACAGGACGGGCCGCCCGCGGCCCGCGCGGTGCTCCGCACCGGCGGATGCCGGACCAGGGGGTGCGCCGGTCGGCCCCGCGCCGGGAGACGCGGGGGGCCGGCGGCCGCGGGGTCAGCCGAGCTTGCTCTCGAAGCCGGCGGAGGCGATCTCTCCGCGGCTGGGGTCGAGGATCTCGCGCAGGGCCAGTTCGATGGCCGACTCGCCGAGCACGTCGTCGAGTTCGCGGAGCGAGAGTCCGGACACGTCGATCAGGTCGCCGTGGAGAGCGGGTTCCTGCTGCATGGATTCTCCTCGGGCGGGGTCACGCCGCCTGGCGGGTGGGCGGGCGCACAGTACAGGATTGTCCGTGCATGGGCGGCTGACTCCAATGATTACAGAAGAATCCTGCTTTGACCATTGCCGTTCCGGCCGCCGGTCGACGCTTTTATAGTGCAGTCGAAACAGGCGAATTAGCCAGACCGAAAAGAGGGCCCGCAGAAACGGGCGTGGTTCGGATCTGTGACGCGTGACCTATTCCCCCCCTGACTGAATTGGGATAATACGGTAGCTAAGTGCGCATGCCGGCGCAGCGATCTGGCCATGTGGTGATCGGCGGAATGCGAGGTGGACGCGTGTCGTTCCCGGAGACGGCCCCGGCGGTCTGGGGCAAGATCCCGCCGCGGAACAAGAACTTCACCGGACGCGAGGAGCTGCTCACCAAGCTGAAGGCAGGCATCTCCGGCCAGGTCACCGCCGTGCTGCCGCACGCCCTGCACGGGCTCGGCGGCGTGGGCAAGACCCAGATGGCGGTGGAGTTCGCGCACCGGTTCGCCGTGGACTACGACGTGGTGTGGTGGGTTCCGGCCGACCAGCCGTCCCTGGTGCGGCCGGCGCTGGCATCGCTGGCGCCCAAGCTCGGCCTGACCTCCGCCACGGCCCGGGGCGTCGAGGACGCGGCCAACGACGTCCTCGAAGCGCTGCGCCGCGGGGAGCCGTACCGCCGCTGGCTCCTCATCTTCGACAACGCCGACCAGCCCGAGGACCTCCAGGACCTGCTGCCCCAGGGCCAGGGGCAGGGGCACGTCCTCGTCACCTCGCGCAACCCGCGGTGGGAGGGCGTCGGCCACACCGTCCAGGTCAACGTGTTCAGCCGCGACGAGAGCGTCGCGTTCCTCAACAAGCGCGTCCCGCGCGCGATCGGCGAGGAGGACGCGAACCGCCTCGCCCACGAGCTCGGGGACCTGCCGCTCGCCCTGGAGCAGGCCGGGGCGTTGCAGGCCGAGACGGGCATGTCCGTCACGGAGTACCTGCGGCTGCTCGACGAGTGCACCAGCCAGCTGCTGGCCGAGGGCAAGCCGACCGAGTACCCGGTGTCGATGACGGCGGCGTGGCGGCTGTCGGTGAACAGCCTGGCCGAGAAGGTGCCCGAAGCCGTCGAGCTCCTGCGCTGCTGCGCGTTCTTCGGCCCCGAGCCGATCCCGCGCGAGGTGTTCTCCCGGACCCCGCCCGGGATCAGCCAGCCGCTGGCCGGGCTGCTGCGCAACCCGATCCGCCTCGCGCGGGCCTTCGGGGAGGTCAACCGGTACGCGCTGGCGAAGATCGACGCGCCGAGCCGGACCGTCCAGGTGCACCGGCTGATCCAGGCGCTGCTGCGCGACGAGCTGAGCCCGGCGGAGCAGGCGCGCTTCCGCGGCGAGGTGCACATGCTCCTCGTGGCCGCGACGCCCCCCGAGGACGCGGAGTCGCCGGCGAGCTGGCGGCGCTACTCGGAGCTGATCGGCCACGTGGAGCCCGCCGCCGTCGCCGAGAGCACCGACCCCGAGGTCCGCAAGTTCGCCCTCAACATCGTCCGCTACCTGCGGCTGTCCGGCGACTACGCGTTCGCGCAGCACCTGATCGAACGCCTCCTCGACCAGTGGGCGGCCGACTCCGGGGAGGACGACATCGACCTCCTGGAGGGCAAGCGCCAGTTCGGCAACATCCTGCGGGACCTCGGGGAGTACGGCGCCGCCTACGAGTCGAACCTGAAGGCCATGGAGCGGACGGAGGCGCTGGTCGGCCCCAAGCACCGGATGACCCTGCAACTGCTGAACTCGCTCGGCGCCGACCTGCGGGCGCGCGGGGACTTCTCGGACGCCCGCGACCACGACATGCGCTCCCTGGAACGGCACACGGAGGCGTTCGGCGAGTCGGCGCCCGACACGCTGCGGGTGATGCACAACCTGGCGCTCGACCACGGGCTGAACAGCGACTACGTCAAGTCGAAGGAGCTCCACGAGACCGTCTGCCTGAGGTTCGGGGACGTCGCCCTGGGCACCGCGGTCAACGTCAGCAACGCGCTCGGGGGCCTGGCGCGCGCGGTGCGCCTCTGCGGCGAGTACTCCGAGGCCTGCGATCTGGGCGAGGACGCCTACGCCAAGTGCGTCGACGAACTCGGCGCCGAGCACCCGCTGACGCTGCGCGTGGCCAAGGACCTCTCGATCGCGCTGCGCCGCGCGGGCGAGCTGGACAGGGCCCTGGAGGTGGCGCAGGAGGTCAACGCGCGCTCCGTGCGGCTGTTCGGGCTGGACCACCCCGACACCCTGGCCGCGGCGATGTGCCTGGCCAACGGGCAGCGCTGCACCGGGGACCTGAAGTCGGCCCTGGAACTCGCGGCCGACACGGTCGTCCGCTATCCGAAGGCCTACGGGCCCGAGCACCCCTACAACCACGGCTGCGGCGGGAACCTGGCGCTGCTGCACCGGGTGTGCGGCGACGCGGCGTCCGCGCGGGCGTCCAACGAGAAGGCGCTGGCGGGGCTGGAGGTCAAGCTCGGACGCGACCACCACTACTCGCTCACCGTGGCCACCAACCTGGCCAGCGACCTGCTGGCGCTCGGCGAGGTGGAGTCGGCGTGCAGGCTCGGCCGGGGGACGCTGCGGCGGCTGCGCGCGGCGATCGGGGACGAGCACCCGATGACCCTGGCCTGCGCCGCGAACCTCGCGGTCTCGCTGCGGGAGTCCGGCGACGCGGACGAGGCGGACCGGCTGCACGAGGAGACGATGAGCGCCTACGCCAGGACGCTAGGCCTGGAGCACCCGGACGCCGTCGTCGCGGGGGAGTGGCGCAACCTCGACTGCGACTTCGACCCGCCGCCGATCTAGGCGGCGCCGGAGGGCGAGGGGTGCCCGGGGTTGCGGCGGCGCCAGGCCGTCAGGTGCCGTCCCGCGGCCTCGCCGCCGCGGCGCAGGGCCTCGGAGGGGACGGGCTCGTCCAGCCAGGCCCGGACGGTCCGGCCCATCTCGCCGACGAACACCTCGCCCTCGGCGGTGAGCCCTCCGCTGGAGGCGAGGGTGCGGATGACGAGGTCCGTGGCGGCGCGCCAGCGCGCGAAGTCGCTCTCGGCCTCAAGGGCGGCCTCGCCCGTCTCGTGCCGGCGCTGGTCCCGCCAGAACCTGGCGATGCCGAGGTGGGCGTAGGCGCCCTGGAGCAGCCCCGCGACGGGCCTCGGATCCTCCCGCCAGGGCGCGTAGTAGGTGGTGCCGTCGTCGGGGCGGGTGAGGTGGACGGCGTCCAGAAGCCCGGTGAGCTTGGTGTGCTGGACCTCGTGGGCCAGCGTGACCGCGAGGAAGCGGGCGTCGGGCGGGCTGGACAGGCCGATGCTGCCGAAAGCGTGCCTGGGCGTCGCGCTGGACTGCCCCTGTGCCGGGGCGACGAGCGGGGTCAGGACGGACACGAAGGCCGCGACGTCCTCCGCGACGCCCGGATGGTGGTCGACCAGGATGCGCCAGGCGCCGTCCAGGACCGTCTGCCAGTGGTCGAGTTCGGCGCCGCTCAGGCGGTGCTGGAGCCGCTCGGCTCCGGGCATGCGGTCCGGGTCGTGGTCGTCGAGCAGGAAGCCGGCGTGCGCGCCGCGGTGTTCGGCGGTCAGCCTCCGCAGGGCCTCCCAGCCGGGCGCGTCCCGGTGGACGTCGGCCGGCAGCCCGATCCGCAGGTTCCCGGCGACGACCTCCGCCCCGCCCGGTCCTGACCGGACGAGCGCGCTCCTCCGGCCGGGGACGAGGGCGCGTCCCAGCCCGGGAAGGACGATCGCCCCCGAGCGCGCCGGCACCTCGATCTCGCAGGGAAGGCCCGCCTTGACCGCCGCCCCGGCGGCGAGGGCGGCGAGGCCGCCCGGGGCGGCGCCGCCTTCCGCGCCGGACGGGCCGGCGAGAGCGCGCCTGGCCCATTCGCCGACGGTCGGATGCCGCAGCACGGCCTCCGCCGCCTGCGGGGCCCTCTGCTGGATGCGCCCGAGCAGGTCGTAGGCCTCCGCGGCCTGGGGCCCGCCCGCGTCGCGCACGCCCCGCAGCAGCAGGAGGCGCTTGCTGTACTGGGCTCTGTGGAGGAGTTCGACCGCGGCCGGGCCGCCCTCGCCCGCGGCGAGCGCCAGGAAGACCTTCTCGGGGATCCGGTGGACGCCCGGGCTCATCCGGTTCCCTCCTGGGACGACACCTTCCTCGTGTACGCCTCGATGTCCTGCGAGACCGCGTCCCGCACGTGGGTGACCAGGCGGAAGAGGTCGCGGCAGTAGACGGACGGGTTGGCGAAGCCGGTGCCGGAGCGGTACCGGTGGGTGTAGAGGCCGCCGCCGCACACGCGGTGGACGGGGCAGGCCGCGCACGCGTCGGCGAGCGCCCGGCGGCCGATCTGGCGCGCGGCCATCGCGGGGAGCATCAGGGCTGCGTCGAAGGTGTCCCGGCCCACGTGCAGTTCGGTGTGCGCGGCGCCCTCGTAGGCGGACTTGAGCGTGTCGACCTGCTCGATGGAGCCGTCGGTCTCCACCACGGCGACCGCGACCGGCGACAGCCCGATCGTCTCGCTGCGCGAGGGGCGGCCGAGCAGCAGCCGGATGATCTCGTCGAACAGCCGGACGCGGGTCTCCCGCACCGGGGTGCGGTACCAGCGTTCGAAGATCGCGACGAGCCAGTCGCCGTACGGCGTCGCGTCGTCGTCGCCGCGGCCCGGAGGCGGGGTGTCCCAGTTGCCGTGCGGGAGCAGGAAGTCGACGGCCGGGGGGCGGTGGGCGAGGAGCGCCTCGTAGGTGGCGACGGGGTCGTTGCGCAGGTCGATTGTGCTCAGCAGGCCGCTGAACAGCCGGCGGTACGCGGGCGTCGTCAGCCGGTGCAGCCCGGTCGTGACCTCCTCGTGGCTTCCCCTGCCGTTGGCGCGGCGGCGGTGGCGGTCGTGGCCGTCCTCGTCGCCGTCCAGGCTGACGCTCGCGTATATGTCGAGTTCGTCGAAGAGTTTCAGGTAGACCGAATCGAGGAGGACGCCATTGGTCTGCAAGTGGAAACTCACCGACGTCCGGGAATCCACGGCCGAATTGACCGCCTCGACCGCGTAGCGGATGTGCTCGGGACCGGCGAGCAACGGTTCTCCGCCGTGCAGGACGACGCCGATCCGGGACAGGTCATTGGAGCGCGCGTGCTCGGCGATGCGGGCGGCCGTGCGGTCCAGGGTGGCGCGCGACATGCGGCGCGGCTGGCGCCGCCAGCTCTGGTCCGCCATCTCGTACATGTAGCAGTAGTCGCAGGCCAGGTTGCATCTGCTGTGGACTTTCAGGACGAACTCGCGGAACGGAGTCGGCCGCCACCCCTGCTCCAGCAGGCTCTGGACGCTCAGGGTGGCCGGCCATTCGTCTTCGGTGGACGTCCGGGCGGCCCCCACGGTCACACCGATCAACTCCCAGCGGGGTTCGCGCAAGTGGATCAAGTTCCCTTTATACATTTATATACGCATTATCATGATCACGGAATCGCGGTCCGGGATTGGTCCCGGCGGCGGATCGGCGCAGGGGGTCAGCGCAGGGAGCGGCGGGCTATCAGGGCGGCGTTCAGGAGCTGGAGGTCGCCGGGGCGGGCCGGGTCCAGGCCGGTGAGGGCGCTGATGCGGCGAATCCGGTAGGCGACCGTGTTCGGGTGGACGTGCAGGGCCGCGCCGGTCGCGCGGCGGTCCAGGTCGAGCGCCAGGTAGCGCTCCAGCGTGCGCAGCAGGTCGGGCCTGAGGTCCAGGGGCGCCAGCAGTTCGGCGAGCGCGGCGAGCGCGCCGCTCGGACGGCTCAGCTGGTAGTCCAGCAGGACGTCGGCGAGCCGGTACAGGCCGGGCGGGCGGCCCGCCCGGCGGACCAGGTCCATGATCTCGCCGGTCTGGGCGACGGCGCCCGGGACGCCCGCCGGCCCGGTGATCTCCGCGGCGGCCGTCACCTCGATGTCGGCCGCCTTCGCCGCGCCCGCGACCAGGTCGTGCAGGGTCTCCCACCCGGCGGAGAAGGGGAGCAGGGCCGTCCCTCCCGAGGCGTCCAGGGCGGTGAGGGCGGGCTCGTCGGCGACGGCGTCCAGCGCGGTCCGGACGCGGCGGATCTTGCGGCGGGCCGCGATCCGGGCGCGCTGGCCCGACCCGGCCTCGTCCGGATGCGGGCCGAACGCCAGCGCCAGGACGGCGTAGCGGGGCGCCGGGCGGTGCCCCGCGGTGTCCCCCGCCAGCAGCGCGGTCATCAGGGCGTGCCGGCCGCCGTGCTCCTGGCTGTCGAGGATCTGCCGCACCTCCAGGTAGGCGGCGCTGACGGCGGAGGTCAGCAGCCGCTGGAAGTCGAGGAAGTAGCCGAGCGCCTCCTGGAAGGCGGGCAGGTCGTCCGGCTCGGCCCCGGCGGTCAGGTCCTCCCAGGCCATGGCCGCCCCGATCTGGTAGGCGGCGAGGATCGCGTCCAGCGGCACGCCCTCCTCGGCCCGCAGCGCCGCCGAGTCGCGCTGCCGGGCGAAGTCGGCCGCGCGGGCGGGCCGGCGCCGCTCCAGGACGTCCGCGAACTGCCGCAGGCTGTGCTGGACGATCCCGGCGACGTCCCCGGCGACCTCCTCCTGCGGCAGCTCGGCGTAGACGGGCAGCTCGGCGAGCAGCCGCGCCACGACGCGGCGGGTCAGCAGCGGCGCGCGGACCCGCAGATGGGCCGCCACCGGCCGGCCCGCCACGCGCAGCGCCGGCGTCTTGTCCCGCGTCACAACGGCTCCCGGAAGAGTCTGTTTTCGCGCCAATTGAACGGCGTGTCCAGATTCTGGACGATCACGGCGACATCGTCCATGACGCCGGGAGTCAGCTCATGAAGCGTCTGTTCAACGGCCGCCCGTCCACCCCCCGGGCCGTCAGGAGCCGAGTCGCCGGAGGCGCGGTCGGCGCGCTCGTTCTGGCGGGCGCGGCGCTCGGCGGGACGGCCGTTCCCGCGGCGGCCGCCGCGGTGGAGTACGTCGCGCTCGGCGACTCGATGGCGTCCGGCCCGCTCATCCCGGACATCACCGGCCCGGTCGGCTGCGGGCGCTCCACCCGCAACTACGCGCACGTGCTGGCCTCCCGCACGGGCGCCGCCCTCCGGGACGTCACCTGCAGCGGCGCCAAGACCACCCACATGACCCAGTCGCAGAGCACCAGCGTCGGCGGCGTCGACACCGGGACCGTCCCGCCGCAGCTCGACGCGCTCACCGCGTCCACCGCGCTCGTGACCCTCACCATCGGCGGCAACGACGTCGGCCTGGTCGGCATCGCCCAGGACTGCGCCACCCTCGACCCCACCGCCACCCCGTGCAAGGGCGAGTTCGAGGACCAGGTGGCCCAGCGCACCCGCGACTTCGGCCCGAAGCTGTCCGCCGTCCTGGACGGGATCCGCGCCCGCTCCCCGAAGGCCCGGATCGTCGTCACCGGCTACGGCCTCTACGTCAGGCGGAACGGCTGCTGGCCCGTCCAGCCCGTGCTGCCCACGGACGCCAACTTCCTCCAGGGCTCCGTGAACGCCCTGAACGACGTGATCCGCCAGCAGACGACCGCGCACGGCGGGACCTACATCGACCTGGTCACGCCCAGCGCCGGCCACGACGCGTGCCAGTCGGCGTCCCAGCGCTGGGTCGAGGGCTACGTCCCCGTCCACTCCGCCGCGCCCCTGCACCCGAACGCGGCGGGCGAGGCCGCGTACGCCGCCGTCATCGGCGGCGTCCTCGGCGCCTGAGCCCGCTGATGGCCCGTCCCGGCCAGACCCCCGGGCCGGGACGGGCCGTAAGCTTCGTGGCGCCGACGGAGGGGTGATCATGAACGAGCAGATGCGCGCCAACACCGCCGCGTACGAGCAGACGATCCGCTCGACGCTCGCGCTCGCCGGGACGCTGGGCGACGACGACTGGGACCGGCCGACCGAGTGTCCCGGCTGGACGGTCAAGGACCAGTTCTCCCACCTCGCCGGCGTGGAGCGCGACCTGCTCGGCGATCCCGCCCCGCCCGTCGAGCTGCCCGAGTTCGAGCACCTCCGCAACGACTTCGCCCGCTACACCGAGCTGGCGGTGCACGCGCGGCGGCCGGTCCCCGGCCCGCAGGTCGCGGCGGAACTGGCGGACGCGCTCGAACGCCGCCTGGTGCAGCTGGCCGGCGAGGACCCCGACCGCGTCCTGATGTGCCCGGACGGCAGGGAGGGCCCCTACACGCGGTTCATCAAGTTCCGCGCCATGGACTGCTGGACCCACGAGCAGGACGTCCGCCGGGCGGTCGGCCGCCCCGGCAACCTCGACGCCCCCGCGGCGCGGTGCTTCTGGGAACTGCTGAGCCGCCCCCTGCCCCGCATCGTGGCGCGGGCGGCGAAGGGCGCGCCCGGTCGCAGCGCCGTCCTCACGATCTCCGGCCCGCCCGACTTCGAGGTCGCCGTCACGGTCGGCGACGACGGCCGCGGCGCGTGGTCCGACGTCCCGGCGTCCCCGTCGGCGAGGATCGCCATGGACTGGGAGACCTACGTCCGGCTGACCGCCGGACGCTGCGCGGCGGGCGACGTCGCCGTCCGCGCCGAGGGCGACGGGGAGCTGGCCGGCGGGATCCTCGCCACCATGGGCGTCACCCCCTGAGCCGCCGCCCCCGGTCCGCGGGCTCTCAGCGGTGCCGGACGGCGTCCGGGAAGTGGGAGGCGAGCAGGTCGGGGGACTCCTCGCGGCCGTCGAGGACGCGGTTGACGCGGGTCACGGCGCGCCAGCCGGACGGGGTGCGGCGCAGCCGCCAGTGGTTGGCGGTGGCGCGGCGCAGCACGAAGCCGTCCGGCCGCTTGACGATCATGAGGGTGTAGCCGACGGCGGTGGCCTCGTCGCCGGAGAGCGTGACGTGCGGCGGGCCGACGACGTGCGCGCAGCCGCCGGAGATCCACCGCTGGTGGTTCGCCGAGCGGACCATCGCCTCGATCTCCGGGTGCCCGGTCATCATCAGCTCGTCCACGTCGTAGACGCCGTCCGGCTCCCAGAGCCCGGCGACCTCGGCCGCGGAGCCGCTGTCGACCAGCGGCCCGTAGGACAGGATCAGCCGGGTGATCTCCCGCTCGTCCTCCAGGGCGCGCAGCCGCTCCTCGAGGGCGGCCAGCCGGGCTTCGACGCTCACCGCTCCTCCCCGAAGACCAGGCCGTAGCCGGCGGCCAGCCCGCGCAGGGCGGCGAGCTGCTCGCAGTAGTGCTCCGCCGACTCCGACTCCATCCGGACGCCGGCGATCGTGGCGCCCGCCTCGCGCAGCCGGGCGAGCGCCGTCCCGGCCGCCTCCGGGGCGCCGATCGGGTCCAGCGGGCGGGACGGCGCGAGGACCACGTCGAAGCCGGGCGGCACGTCGGCGTCCGCGAGCATCTCCGCGAGCGTGCGCAGCGGCAGGCCGAACGGCACCCAGCCGTCGGCGTCCAGCGCGCGGCGCAGCGAGCGGCCCGAGCGGCCGCCGATCCACAGCGGGACGCGGTCCTGGACGGCGTGCGGCTCCACGACGAGCCCGGAGTAGGCGTAGTGCTCGCCGCGGTACTCCGGCGTGCGCCGCGACAGGGAGGCGCGCAGCGCCGCCAGCGCGTCGTCGGCGCGGGAGCCGCGGCCGGCGAACGGCGCGCCGAGCAGGTCGAACTCCTCCTCCAGGCTGCCGACGCCGAGGCCGAGCGTGAGCCGCCCGCCGCTGACCCGGTCGAGCGTGCCGTACCGCTTGGCGATGGCGAGCGGGTGGTGGTAGCCGAGCACGAGCACCTGCGTGGCGAGCCGGATCCGGGACGTGCGGGCGGCGAGGTGCCCGAAGGTCGCGAGCGGGTCCCAGTAGACGCCGCCGCGCTGCTCGGCGGCCTCGGCCGGGACGGCGACGTGCTCGCTGCACGTCAGGTGGTGGTAGCCGAGCCGGTCGGCGGCCCCGGCGATCAGGGCGATCTCCTCGATGCCCGCGCCGCGCTCCCAGGCGGCATGGCCGGGCGGCTGCGCCACCACCGGCGTGACGATCCCGACACGCATCGCTGCTCCCCTCGTTGGTGGAAAAACGTTCTATCACGGTGGCCGGTCCGACCTGGGGCGCGGTCCCAGTGCCGAAGCCTCCGGCTGACCTGCTCTTACTTGCCCTCTTCCGCTGCCAGCAAGCGGTTGCTACATTCCAGGTAACAAGAATTCATTTCAGTCATGTTCTGGGAGGTGCGATGACCGAGGCCACGATGCCGGAGGCAGCCACGCCGGAGGCCATGACCAGGCCGGGGGCCCTGACCGCGCCGGAGGTCATGTCGACCGCGCGCCGGGAGTCGCCGCCGTCGATGATCGAGCGGATGACGCTGATCCTCGACGCGTTCAACGGGCCGACCGCCCGGCTGACCCTGGAGGACGTCGCCCGCCGCACCCGGCTGCCACGCTCCACCGCGCACCGCATCCTGGACCAGCTCGTCCGGCAGCGCTGGCTCGCGCACCACTCGTTCGGCTACGGGCTCGGCCAGCGCGCCCTCGGCCTCGGCGGGCAGGACGGCGGGCACGGCAAGATCCGCGAGGCCGCCGCGCCGCTGCTGCACGAGCTGCAGGTCACCACCGGGCTCGTCGCGCACCTGGCCGTCCTGGACGGCGCCGAGATCTTCTACCTGGACAAGCTCGGCGGGCGGCTCGCCACCTCCGTCCCGTCACGGGTCGGCGGCCGCGCCCCGGCGCACTGCACCGCCCTCGGCAAGGCGATGCTGGCGTGGCTGGAGCCCGAGCAGGTGGACGCGCTGCTCGGCTCGGGCATCAGCCGCTTCACCAGCCGCACGATCGGCGAGCTCGGCACGCTCCACCAGGAGCTGCACCGCATCCGGCAGCGCCGCGGCCTGGCGTTCGAGCGCGGCGAGTCCTACCCCGGCATCGCCTGCGTCGCCGCGGCGATCCGCGGCGCGGAGGGGCCGGTCGCGGGGATCTCCCTGGTCGGCGACATCCGCGCCCCGCTGGAGAACGTCGCGCCGCTGGTGGTCACCGCCGCCCGCGAGGCGTCGCAGATCCTGTTCCCCGGCTCGGCCCCCGGCGCCCGCGCGGGACGCCCCGGCGGGCGCACCCGGCGCGCCGTGCGGACCGGCGAGGAGACCAGCTGGTCGCCGGAGACGATGAACCGGCTGCTCGCCGTCGACGGGCGCGGCGACTGGATGTGACGGGCGGCCCGAGGTGACGTCAACCCCAGCCCCACCGGTCGCCGACGCCCCACGGGTCGGGCGCGATCGGCGCGTCGGGCTCCCCGACGCCGAACCGGCTGCGGAAGAACACCATCGGGCGCCGCCACGCGCCGTCCACCACCTCGTGCCGGTCCACCGCCAGGACCCGCCCGATCACCACCTCGTGGTCGCCGGCCTCGTGCACGTCGTGCACGACGCAGTGGACCGCGAGCAGGACGTCCGGCAGGGCGGGGGCGCCCCACCGCGACTCCTCCCAGTCCAGCCCCTCGAACTTGGCGCCCCGGCTCGACCCGAAGCGCTCGCACAGCTCGCGCTGCTCCTCGCCGAGGACGTTCACGCAGAACCGTCCCGCCGAGCGGATCCGGGGCCACGACCGCCCGCGCTTGTCCGCGCAGAACAGGATGAGCGGCGGGTCCAGCGACACGGACGCGAACGACTGGCAGGCGAAGCCGACGGGCTCGCCGCCGTCGAGGGCGGTGACCACGGTGACGCCCGTCGCGAACTCCGCCATGGCCTTGCGGAAGTCCGCCGGCTCCGGCGCGGCCGCGTCGGCGTCGTGCAGGGGCGTGAGCGCTGGCTCGGCTGGCATGTGTTCACCTCGGGGCTGCGAGCGGGCGGGCGTTCGAATCCACTATGCGACATTTCTACTAACGGGTACTCACCCGGCACCGGTCAAGGGGCCGCCGGTGAGCCCGAAGGTAGGCACGCCCCTGCGCGCCCACCCGCCCCGATCCCGATGAGTGGAAGCGGGCCGCGGGACGGGCCCGCCGAGCCGCCCTGGGACCCGCGTCCCGCTGATCGGGATCCACCGCCGGACCCCGCCGTCCCGCCGATTACGTTCCGGACAAGCCACCGTCGAAGGACTGGGAGATCATGCCTGCGGAGCTGACCTACGAGTCGACGTTGCGCGAGCTCGCCACCGACCAGGGCGTCCTGCGCTACCACGAGGCCGGTGAGGGCCCGCCGCTGCTGCTGCTGCACGGCTCCGGTCCCGGCGTCACCGGCTGGCGCAACTACCGCGGCAACCTCGCCCGGTTCGCCGAGCACTTCCGCTGCCTGGTCCTGGAGTTCCCCGGCTTCGGCGTCAGCGACCCGACCGACGAGCACCCGATGATGGCCGCCGGCGGCGCCGTCGTCCGCTTCCTGGACGGCCTCGGCCTCGGCCAGGTCGACGTCATCGGCAACTCCATGGGTGGCATCGTGGCGACGCAGGTGGCGCTGCGGCACCCCGAGCGCGTCCGGCGGCTGGTCACCATCGGCGGGATCGGCCGCAACGTCTTCAGCCCCGCGCCCGGCGAGGGGATCAGGCTGCTGGCCGAGTTCACCGACGACCCGACCCGCGAGGGCCTCGTCCGGTGGCTGAACTCGATGGTGTACGACCCGCGGATCGTCACCGAGGAGATGATCGAGGAGCGCTGGAAGCAGGCCACCGACCCCGACACCCTCGCCAGCGCGCGCCGCATGTACGGGTCGAAGGCGATGGCGGCCCGCGCGAAGGCGATGGCGGCCTCCGACGAGCCGCCGTACTGGGCGATGCTCCACAGGCTCAAGGCCGAGACCCTGATCACCTGGGGCCGGGACGACCGGGTCAGCCCCGTCGACATGGTGCTCGTGCCGATGCGCACGATCCCGAACGTGCAGGTGAACATCTTCCCGAACTGCGGGCACTGGGTGATGATCGAGCAGAAGTCCGCCTGGGAGAGCGCCGTGCTGGCGTTCCTGACCCGGAAGGACGAGCGGTGAGCGAGCGGGAGCGTCCGAGCGGCTGGGACCACGAGTACGACCTCGTCATCGTCGGCAGCGGCGGCGGGGGGATGGCCGCGGCGCTGACCGCGCACGACGCCGGGATCTCCGCGCTGATCGTGGAGAAGGGCAAGAAGTTCGGCGGCTCCACCGCGATCTCCGGCGGCGGCATCTGGATCCCCAACAACCCGACGCTGAAGGCGCGCGGCCACGACGACAGCCGCGAGTCGATCCGGCGCTACCTGGACCGCCTCACCGAGGGCCGCGTCCCGGCGGCGCGGCTGGACGCGTTCGTCGACCACGGGCCCGCCGCCATGGAGCTGCTCTGCCGGAGCAGGTGGATGCGGTTCTTCTGGACGAAGGGCTACGCCGACTACCACCCCGAGTACGAGGGCGGGCGCCCGCTCGGCCGGTCCATCGAGGCCAAGCCGTTCGACACCCGCAAGCTCGGCGACGACGAGCGGTACCAGCGGCCGAACAGCATGAAGGGCCCCCTCGGCCTGTGGATCACCGCGAAGGACTACCACGACCTCGCGATGGCCAAGCGCACCTGGACGGGCCGGCGCGCGTCCCTGGTCGCGGCGTGGCGCGTGTCGTCCAACATGGTCCGCCGCCGCCACATGGCGACCGGCGGCCGGGCGCTCGCCGCGCGGATGCGGATGGCGCTGAAGGACGCCGGGATCCCGCTCTGGCTGAAGACCCCCATGACCGAGCTCGTCGTCGAGGACGGCCGCGTCACCGGCGTCGTCGTCGAGCGCGACGGCGCGGCGCTGCGCGTCCGCGGGCGCCGGGGCGTCCTGCTCGCGACGGGCGGCTTCGACCACAACCAGCAGATGCGCGACAAGTACCTCCCGAAGGGCGGCCAGGAGGACTTCGCGATGGGCGCCCGCGAGAACACCGGCGACGGCATCCGCGCCGGCGAGAGCGTCGGCGCCGCGCTCGACCTGATGGACGACGCGTGGTGGATGCCCGCCGTCCGGCACCCGGCGGGGGCGACGATCCCGCTGCTGTCGGAGCGGTGCATCCCCCGGTCGGTGATCGTGGGGCAGGACGGCAAGCGGTTCACCAACGAGTCGGCCCCGTACGTCAACTTCGTCCACGACCAGCTGGAAGGCGGGCACGTCCCCTGCTGGTTCGTGATGGACGCCAAGGCCCGCGCCCGGTACCCGTTCGCGCAGATCCTGCCGGGCGCGCCGATCCCCAAGGCGTTCTACGAGGCGGGCATCGCGTTCAAGGCGGACACGCTCGCCGAGCTGGCCGGCGAGATCGGCGTCCCGGCGGACGCGCTGGGCGAGACCGTCGAGGCGTTCAACCGGTACGCGCGCGAGGGCAAGGACCCCGAGTTCGGCCGCGGCGACTCCGCCTACGACCGCTACTACGGCGACCCGAACCTGAAGAACCCCAACCTGGACGTCATCGAGGGCGGCCCGTACCACGCGTTCCGGATGGAGGTCGGCGACCTCGGCACCAAGGGCGGCCTCGTCTCCGACGAGCACGCCCGCGTCCTGCGCGAGGACGGGTCGGTCATCGAGGGCCTGTACGTGACGGGCAACTCCTCGGCGTCGGTGATGGGCAACGAGTACGCGGGCCCGGGCGCCACCATCGGCCCGGCCATCGTGTTCGGCTACATCGCCGCCCGGCACGCCGCCGGGAGCGGAGGGTCCGCCGGGAAGGCCGCGGGACGCTCATGACGGCACTGAAGGCGCGGGTGGTGGAGGTCGTCCGGGAGACGGCCGACGCGCACTCGCTCGTCCTCGAACCCGTCGAGGGCGACCGGGAGCGGTTCGCCTACCGGCCCGGGCAGTTCCTCACCGTCCGGGTCCCGGCGGAGGGCGGCTGGGCCGCGCGCTGCTACTCGCTGTGCAGCTCGCCGCTCACCGGCGACCGCCCGAAGGTGACGGTGAAGCGGGTCGCGGGCGGTCTCGGGTCCAACTGGATCTGCGACAACGTCACGGCGGGCGACGTCCTGGAGGTGCTGCGCCCGGCGGGCACGTTCACACCGCCGTCGCTGGACGAGGACCTGCTGCTCGTCGCGGGCGGCAGCGGCATCACCCCGGTCATGTCGATCCTCAAGTCGTGCCTGGCGGCCGGCTCGGCGAGAGTGGCGCTGCTGTACGCCAACCGGGACGAGCGGTCGGTCATCTTCGCCGACGAGCTGAGGGAGCTGACCGAGCGGCACCCGGACCGGCTCACCGTCGTCCACCTGCTGGAGTCGGTGCAGGGCCTGCCGACGGCCGCCGCCGTCCGCTCCCTGGCGGGCCCCTACGCGGGCCGTCCCGCGTACGTGTGCGGCCCCGAGATCTTCATGGACCTGGTCTCCGAGACGCTCACCGGCCTCGGCGCGAAGGTGCACGCCGAGCGGTTCTTCTCGCTGGAGGGCGACCCGTTCGAGAGGCCCGACGACGCGCCGGAGCAGGCGGAGGCGGAGGACGGCGACGCCGGGGAGATCGAGGTCGAGATGGACGGCGAGACCCGCACGGTGCCGTGGCGCGCGTCCGAGCGGCTTCTCGACGCGCTGCTGCGCGCCGGCGTCGACGCCCCGTTCTCCTGCCGGGAGGGGTCCTGCTCGGCCTGCGCCTGCGTGGCGCTGGAGGGCGAGGTCACCCTGGACGCCAACACGGTCCTCGACGAGCAGGATCTCGCCGACGGCCTCATCCTCGCCTGCCAGGCGAGGCCGGTCACCGACCGGCTGAAGATCACCTACGACGGCTGACGAAACATACTGGGAGACAGGCGATGGCTGACCGCGTGCTTGACACGATCATGGAGAGGGCGGAGCAGATCCGCGAGCTCGGCCCGGCCAACGAGGCGCTCGGCAGGCTCGACGACAAGGCGGCGCAGATCCTCAAGGACGCGGGCGCGATCCGGCTGCTCCAGCCGAAGGAGCACGGCGGCCTGGAGGTCCACCCGCGCGAGTTCGCCGAGACGGTGATGGGGATCGCCTCCCTGGACGGCTCCACCGGCTGGGTCGCCGGCATCGTCGGCGTCCACCCGTGGGAGATGGCCTACGCCGACCCGAAGGTGCGCGAGGAGATCTGGGGCGAGGACCCCGACACCTGGATCGCGTCCCCGTACGCACCGATGGGCATCGCCCGGCCCGTGGACGGCGGCTACGTGTTCAACGGCCGCTGGCAGTTCTCCTCCGGCACCGACCACTGCGACTGGATCTTCCTCGGCGCGATGCTGGGCGACGAGGACGGCAAGCTGGCGCAGCCGCCGCGGTCCCTGCACATGATCCTGCCGCGCGCGGACTACGAGATCGTCGAGGACTCGTGGGACGTCGCCGGGCTGAAGGGCACCGGCAGCAAGGACGTCATCGTCAGGGACGCGTTCGTCCCGGCGTACCGGACGCTGGAGTACTCCAAGGTCGTGGACGGTTCGGCGCCGCGCGAGGCGGGGCTGACCAACCCCTCCTACCTGATGCCGTTCTCCTGCGTGTTCCCGCTCGGCATCTCCTCCGCGGTCATCGGCATCGCCGAGGGCGCGCTGCACCACCACCTGGCCTACCAGCGCAACCGCGTCCAGATCACCGGCACGAAGATCAAGGACGACCCGTACGTGCTGTACGCGATCAGCGAGGCGGCCGAGGAGATCAGGACGTCCCGCACGGCGCTGCTGGACAACTGCTCGCGCATGTACGACATGGTCGCCGCCGGGCACGTGCCGACGTTCGCCGAGCGCGCCGCCGGGCGCCGCACCCAGGTCCGGGCGGCGTGGCGGGCGGTGCAGGCGATGAACGAGATCGTCGTCCGGTCGGGCGGCAACGCGATGCGGAACGACAACCCGATCCAGCGGTTCTGGCGGGACGCGCACGTCGGCCTCGCCCACGCCATCCACGTCCCCGGCTCGGTCTACCACGTCTCCGCCCTGACGGACCTGGACATCGAGCCGCCCCAGGGCCCGATGCGGTCGATGATCTGAGCCCGCCGACTCGCGGCGTGCCGGGAGCGTGGGCGCCTCCACCGCCCGGCACGCCGCGCCACACGGGGCCCTAGCCGAGCAGGCCGCGGTCGGCGACGAGCCTGGGGGTCCAGACGACCCGGCCGAGGTACTCGTCCGCGGCCGGGTCGGTGACCAGCCAGACCACGGCCGCCGCCGGCGCCTCCTCCGGCGTCGGCTCGAAGCCCTCGTCCTTCAGGTGGTCGAGGCCGCCGCGCGCCGCGCCCGCCTCGGTGACGACGAACCCGGGGTCGAGGTTGAACGCGCGGACGCCGGCGCCCCGGTACTCGGCGTTGATCGCGCCGGCGAGGCGCCCGAACGCCGCCTTGGACGCCGAGTACGCCACGCCCCAGCCGCCCTCGCCGGGCGGTCCCGGCGGGTCGGTGGTCGCCGCCCCCGAGCACAGGTCGACGATCGTCCCGCCGCCGCGCGCCAGCATCGCGGGCAGGACGGCCTGGAGCAGGACGATCTGGTTCAGGTAGTTGCCCGTGACGGTCCGCGCCGCCACCTCCGGGTCGAGGTCGAGGAACCGCTCGTGGGTCCCGGCGACGTGCGCGACCGCGTTGTTGACCAGGACGTCCACGCGGCCCCACGCGTCGAGGACCGTCGCGGCGGCGGCCGTCACGCTCGCCCGGTCGAGCAGGTCCATCCGCACCGGCAGGGCCCGCGCGCCGAGCGCCTCGATCTCCGCCGTGGTGCGTTCCAGGCTCCCCGGGACGGGGATCGGCTCCGCGCGCCCGTGGCGCGGCGGTATCCGGCCGCGGCCCTCCTCCACCGTGCGCGCGGTGAACGCGACGTCGTACCCGGCGGCGGCCAGCGCGAGCGCCGTCCGCCTGCCGATGCCCCGGCTCGCCCCGGTCACCATCGCGACCGGCCTGCCCGTCGTCGTCATGAGACCTCCCCCTCCAGATGAGAGCCGCCGCCGTCCGCCCGGCGCACGAAGACTCTCACTCAGCGGGAAGGGCCCGGCGGCCCGCCCCCGGATTTGGGAGGTTGAGGCTCGACGGCCGCCGCGCGGGCCGCTATCCAGAAGGGACCGAGGACAGTGACGCAGATCCGAGGGCTGGGATATCTGAAGGTCCAGACCCGGCACATCGACCGCTGGCGCGAGTTCGCCCTGGAAGGGCTCGGCTTCGCCGAGGGGAGCGGACCGGACCCTGACGGCCTCTACCTGCGCATGGACGAGCGCCGCTCGCGCCTCCGGGTGCTGCCCGGCGACACCGACCGGGTGCTGGCCGTCGGCTGGGAGGTCCGCGACCAGTACGCGCTGGCCGCCGTCCGCGAGGCCGTGGAGAAGTCCGGGACGGCCGTGACGACGCTGACGTCGAAGGAGGCGGCGGAGCGCGACGCGGAGGAGGCCATCGCGTTCACCGACCCGGGCGGGACCCCCGTCGAGGTGTTCTGGGGCCCGGTCCTGGACCACAGCCCCCTGCGCACCGGCTTCGCGCAGAAGTTCGTGACCGGCCCCATGGGCATGGGCCACGTCGTGCTGCCCACCCCCAGGTTCGTCGAGACCGTCGCGTTCTACGCCGAGGTCCTCGGGTTCCTGCCGCGCGGCGCGATGAGGGTCGGCGGCGGCGCCGCGAAGGTCAGGTTCATGGGCGTCAACCAGCGCCACCACAGCATCGCGATCTGCCCGGCGCCGTTCGACGGCGACCCGGGCCTCGTCCACCTCATGGTGGAGGTCGACACGCTCGACGCGGTCGGCATCGCGCTCGACGCCATCACGGAGAAGGGCTTCTCGATCTCCTCCACGCTGGGCCGCCACACCAACGACAAGATGGTGTCGTTCTACGTGCGCGCCCCCGGCGGCTGGGACGTCGAGTACGGCTGCGAGGGCATGCTCGTGGACGAGGCGTACTACACCGCCGAGGAGATCACCAGGGACAGCTACTGGGGCCACGACTGGTCCGGGTCCGAGCCGCTGGCCGCCTTCGTCCCGCCGCGGAAGGGCTGACGCCGATGCCGAAGCCCTCGGTGGAACCGGTCGGCGCCGCGGAGGTGGAGTTCGACCACGAGTGCGACGTGCTGGTGGTCGGGTTCGGCGCCGCGGGCGCCGCCGCCGCGTACGAGGCCGCGGCGGCGGGCGCGGACGTGCTCGTCCTGGAACGGTCGAGCGGCCCCGGCGGGACGTCCGCCCAGTCGGGCGGGGAGCTGTACCTCGGCGGCGGCACGCGGGTGCAGAAGGCGTGCGGCTTCGACGACACGCCCGACGCCATGTTCGCCTTCCTCACGGCGGCGCTCGGCCCGCACGCCGACGGGGAGAAGCTGCGGCTGTACTGCGACGGGAGCGTGGAGCACTTCGAGTGGTTCCGCGCGCGCGGCGTCCCGTTCAAGGAGAGCCTCTTCGACGCGCCGGGCTGGATGCCGTACACCGAGGACGGCCTGATGTGGCTCGGCGAGAACGCCTGGCCGTACAACGAGATCGCCCGGCCCGCGCCGCGCGGCCACCGCCCGGAGACGCCGATGTTCGCCGGCGGCGTCCTCATGGAGAAGCTGATCGCGGCCGCCGCCGAGGCGGGCGCCGTCGCCCACCAGGACACCTACGCGACGAACCTCGTCGTCGACGGCGCCGGCCGCGTCGCCGGCGTCGTGGCGCGCCGGTTCGCCGACCGGGTGGTCTACCGGGCGCGCAGAGGCGTCATTCTGACCTCCGGCGGGTTCGTCGACAACGAGGAGATGCTCGCCGACCACGCCCCGGTGCTGCTCGGGCACGACAAGGTCAGCGACGGCACCAGCGACGGGTCCGGCATCCGGATGGCGACCGCGCTCGGCGCCGCGACCCGCCGCATGGCGTCGGTGGAGATCGCGCTCACCGCCAACCCCGCCGTCATCTGCCGGGGCATGCTCGTCGACGGCCTCGGCCGCCGGTTCATCAACGAGGACGTCTACCCGGGCCTGTTCAGCCACCGGGCCGTCCAGCACCAGCCCGCCCCCTACTGGGCGATCATCGACGAGGCCGGGCACGACGAGATCCCCGAGGCCGACATGTGGGGCGTCCGCCCCAAGCACGCGGCGGAGACGGTCGCGGAGCTGGAGGAGTCGCTCGGCCTGCCGCCCGGTTCGCTGGAGGCGACCGTCGAGACCTACAACCGGTTCGCGGAGCGGGGCGAGGACCCCTACTTCCACAAGGACCCCAAGTGGCTGCGCCCCCTGAAGGGGCCGTTCGCGGCGATCGACCCGGCCGACGGGTTCTTCGGCGCCGGTAAGCACGGCGCCGGGACGGGCGCCGGCGGGTTCACCCTCGGCGGTCTCGACACCACCGTGGACGGCGAGGTCCGCAACAACTCCGGTGAGCCGATCCCCGGCCTGTACGCCGCCGGGCGCACCGCCTCCGGCATTCACGGCGAGGGCTACATCAGCGGGACGTCCCTGGGCGACGGCACGTTCTTCGGCCGCCGCGCCGGGCGCGCCGCCGCCGCATCCGAGAACTGAGAGGTCTGTGCATGAAGTACGCCGTCCTTCTCCCCGTGGCGGCGGGCGTGACCGCCGATCCCGCGTGGATCGGCCAGTACGCCCGGCACGCGGAGGCCTGCGGCTTCGAGTCGGTCGGCGCGGTCGAGCACGCGGTGGTGGCGAGCGGCTACTCCAGCGTCTACCCCTACGACAGCTCGGGGCGGATGGAGCTGGCCGACGACCTGGACATCCCCGATCCGCTGGACCTCCTGGCGTTCCTGGCGGGGCGGACGTCGCGGATCGGGCTCGCCACCGGCGTGCTCGTCCTGCCGAACCACCACCCGGTGGTGCTGGCCAAGCGGCTCGCCACGGTCGACGCGCTGTCGGGCGGGCGGCTGCGGCTCGTCGTCGGCATGGGCTGGATGCGCGAGGAGATCGAGGCCTGCGGCGCCGACTTCGAGACCCGGGGCCGGCGGGGCGACGAGCAGCTCCGGGTGCTGCGCGAGCTGTGGGCCGACACCGCGCCCGGGGGCGCCTCCCACGACGGGGAGTTCTTCCGCTTCGAGGGCGCGATGAGCTACCCGAAGCCGGTCCAGGAGGGCGGGATCCCCATCCACATCGGCGGCCACTCCAAGGCCGCCGCGCGCCGCGCGGGCCGCTACGGCGACGGCCTCCAGCCGCTCGGCGTCGCGGGGGACGAGCTGCGCGGGCTCGTGGCGCTGATGCGGGAGGAGGCCGAGAAGAACGGTCGCGACCCGGACGCCCTCGAACTCACCCTCGGCCACTCGCTGGCGGCCGTGACGCCGGAGAAGGCGGAGAGGCTGGCCGCCCTCGGCGCGGACCGGCTCGTCCTGCGCGGGGCCGTGACGACGGACCTCGGCGAGGCCGAGGACGAGCTGTCCGCCTGCGCCGAGCGGCTGGGCCTGTCGGGATCATGACGCTCGACACCGCCGACCGGATCGCGCTCGGCGACCTCGTCGCCCGGTACGCGCTGCACGCCGACCGCCGCGAGGTCGACGCCATGGCCGGCCTGTTCGCCGAGGACGCCGTCCTCGTCCTGCCCGACGCCCCCGGCGAGCTGGACCCGGTGCGGACCTTCACCGGGCGCGCCGAGATCGCCGCGACGCTGTCGGCGCTGCACGGCGTCCCGGTCACGTTCCACGCGCTCGCCGGAGAGGTGTTCGGCGCGGGGCCCGAGCCCGGCACCGCCACTGGCGAGGTCGCCTGCGTCGCCCACCACCTGAGCGACCGCGAGGACGGCGCCGTGCGGGACCTCGTCTGGCACTGCCGCTACACCGACGCCTACCGGCTCGACGGCGGCGCCTGGCGGTTCGCGCGGCGCGAGCAGCGGATCGACTCGATCGAGACCCGTCCCGTCCGGAGGCGGCGCCATGGCTGAGCGGGCGCGGGTCAGCGTCGTGACCGGCGGCGCGCTCGGCATCGGGGGAGCGATCACCCGGCGCCTCGCCGCGGGCGGCGACCTGGTGGTCCTCAACGACATCGACGCGGACGCCGCCGGACGGGCCCGCGCCGCCGTCGAGGCCGCCGGGGGCCGCTGCGTCACGGTCGTCGGCGACATCACCGAGGACGCGACCGTCGCGGACGTCGCGGCGGCCGCGCTCGACCACGGCGGCGCCGACGTCCTGGTCAACAACGTCGGCGACTTCCGCCCGGCCGCCGCGTCGTTCCAGGACAGCACGCCCGGCCAGTGGCAGCGCCTCTACGAGCTGAACCTCCTGCACGTCTTCGCGCTGACCCACGCGCTGCTGCCCGCGATGATCGACCGGGGCGCGGGGAGCATCGTCAACAACTCGACGGTCGAGGCGTTCCGCGGCATCCCGCAGCACCCGGTGTACTCGGCGTTCAACGCGGGCGTGTCGGCGTTCACGCGCAGCCTCGCGGTCGCGGTCGGCCGGCACGGCGTCCGCGTCAACGCGATCGCCCCCGACCTCGCCGACACCGAGCAGACCCCGGCGGCCTGGATGCGGCGCGGCTACGACGAGGGCCTGGAGCACACCTGGGTCCCGCTCGCCCGCTTCGGCGACCCCGACGACTACGCCGCCGTCGTCGCGTTCCTCGCCTCCGACGACGCCCGGTTCGTCACCGGCCACACCATCCCGGTCGACGGCGGCACGCTCGCCGCGTCCGGTTGGTTCGTCCGCGCCGACGACCAGGGCTGGACGAACCGCCCGCACCGCGCCTAGGGGCGCATCGAGACGAGAGGAGCCGTGTCGCATGCAGGACGGGAAGACCCGGAGCGCGGTGCCGAAGGAGAGCGCGGTGCTGGGGGACGACCGTCCCGCCCGCGAGACCGCGTTCGCCGACCTGGTCGCGGCCCGCGGCGGCGACGACCGGACGGGCCTGTGCTTCGAGGACCGCTCCTGGACCTGGCGGGAGGTCGTCGCGGAGTCCCTGCGGCGGGCCTCGCTCGCCCGGGACGTGCCCGGCCACGTCGGCCTGTTCCTGGAGAACGGGCCCGAGCACCTGTTCTGGCTGCTCGGCGCGGCGCTCGCCGGTGTCCCGGTCGTGGAGCTGAACCCGACGCGGCGGGGCGCCGAGCTGGCCCGCGACATCACCCACACCGACTGCGCGCTGCTGGTCACCGAGACGTCCCGCGCGCCGCTGCTCGACGGGCTCACGCGGGTCCCGGCCCTGACGGTCGACACGCCCGCGTACGCCGAACGGCTGGCCTCCGCCCGCCTCGCCGCCCCCGCCCCGGTGGACCCCGACGCGATCTTCTCGCTGGTGTTCACGTCCGGGACGACGTCCGCGCCCAAGGCGGTGATCTGCACGCAGCGCCGGCTGGGCCGGATCGCCGTGCAGCAGCGCGACCGGCGCGGCCTCACCGGCGACGACGTGTTCTACGTGGTCATGCCGATGTTCCACTCCAACGCGCTGATGGCCGGGATCGCGCCCGCCGTCGCCGCGGGAGGCCGCATCGTCCTGCGCCGCAGATTCTCGGCCTCGGGCTTCCTCCCGGACGTGCGCCGCCACGGCGTCACGTTCTTCAACTACGTCGGCAAGCCCCTCAGCTACATCCTGGCCGTCCCGGAGAAGCCGGACGACGCCGACAACACGCTCCGCATCGCGTTCGGCAACGAGGCGGCGCAGCGCGACATCGACGCGTTCGCCCGCCGGTTCGGCTGCGCCGTCATCGACTCCTACGGGTCGAGCGAGGGCGAGATCCGCCTCACCCGCGTCCCCGGCACGCCGCCCGGCTCGCTGGGCGTCGCCGAGGCGGGCACCGTCGTGATGGACCCCGCGACCCTGCGGGAATGCCCGCGCGCCGAGTTCGACGCGAACGGGGTGCTCCTCAACGCCGAGGAGGCCATCGGCGAGATCGTCGACACGATGGGCGCCGCCAAGTTCGAGGGCTACTACAACAACCCCGAGGCGACGGCGCGGCGCGTCCGCAACGGCTGGACCTGGTCGGGCGACCTCGCCTACCGCGACGCCGACGGCTACTGGTACTTCGCCGGCCGCGACGACGACTGGCTGCGCGTGGACGGCGAGAACTTCGCCGCCGCCCCCGTCGAACGCCTCCTGGCCCGCTTCGAGCCCTTCACCGACGTCGCCGTCTACGCCGTCCCGGACGACCGGGTGGGCGACCAGGTGATGGCCGCCGTCACCCTGGCCCCGGGGCACGCCTTCGACCCGTCCGCCTTCACGGCCTTCCTGGCCGCCCAGCCGGACCTCGGCACCAAGTGGACCCCGCGCTACGTCCGCCTGGTCGAGGCCCTGCCCCGCACCCCGACCAACAAGGTCGTCAAGCGCGTCCTCCGCACCGAAGGCCGCGACACCGCCGACCCCGTCTACGAGCACCGCGACGGCGCCTACGTCCTGCGCGGCTCAGCCTGAGGTCCCCTCGGCGAAACACCTGACGCCCGGAGCGGGTCAGGACGGCTCCGGAAGCATGCGCTTCATCGCGGCGTGCGCCCCGGCGACGAGCTTCTCGCGGGGGAAGCCGGCGCGTTTGCGGGCCATGTCGTAGTTGCCGCCCGCGACCCAGACCGGGCCGTCCGCCAGGTGTTCGAGGCCCTCGCGGGCGACGTCGTCGGGCTCGGCGACGTTCAGGCCCGGCATGTCCATGTTGAGGCCGGCGCGTTCCATCGCCGGGGTGCGGGTCACGCCGAGCACGAGTTCCAGGACGTCCACCCCGTGCTCGCGCATCTCCAGCCACAGCCCCTCGGCGAAGACGCGGCCGAACGCCTTCACCGCCGAGTAGATGCTGATCTGCGGCTGGCCCATGTAGCCGGCGAGGGAGCCGACCAGCAGGATGCCGCCGCGTCCCCGCTCCTTCATCAGCGCGCCGAAGTGGTGCGTGAGCGCGAGCTGGGCGGTGATGTTCAGGTCGATGACGCCCTGAAAGCGGTCCAGGTCGCCGGTGACGAACTCGTGGCCGTAGCTGTTGGCGCCCGCGTTGAAGACGAGCAGCCCGACGTCCAGGCCGTCGGTCACCTCGCGGACCGCCTTGAGCGGGTCCGGGGCGACCAGGTCCAGTTCGAGGGTGCGCACCTCGACGCCCTTCGCGCGAACGGCCTCGGCCGTCTCCGCCAGCGGCCCCGGCTTGCGGGCGATCAGCACGAGGTTCAGGCCCGCGTCGGCGAGGCGGTGCGCGAAGGCCGAGCCGACGCCCTCCGAGCCGCCCGCGATCACGGCCCACGGGCCGTATCGGTCGATCATTGCTCTCCGTCCAGGTCCGGCGTCCACGCGACGCCGTTGATGTGCGAGCCGCCGTCCGCGAACAGGGTGTTCCCGGTCAGGTAGCGGGCGTCCTCGGACGCCAGGAACACCGCCACGGGGGCGATGTCGGTCTCCGGGTCGCCGAGGCGGCCCATCGGGTTGGCGCGGTCGGCGGCCGCCTCGATCTCCGGGTGCGCGGCCGCCATCCGGCGGAACGCCGCGCTCTTGGCGCCCGGGCAGACCGCGTTGACGACGACGCCGGTGGGCGCCCACTCGCGGGCGGCCGTGCGGGTCAGCGTCCGCAGGGCCTCCTTGGCCGAGTTGTACTCCAGGGTCCCCATGTGGGCGTTGACGCCGTTCAGCGAGCACATGTTGACGACGCGCCCCCACCCGCGGGCCTTCATGTGCGGGAAGGCGGCCTGCATCGCCCACAGCGGGCCGTAGTAGCCCATCGCGAACCCGCGGGCGATCTGCTCGTCGGTCTTGGCCTCCACCCGGCTCACCGTCCCGGCGCCCCAGGCGTTGTTGACCAGCACGTCCACCGAGCCCCACGTCTCGACCGCCGCGTCCACCATCGCGCGGACCTGCGCCTTGTCGGTGACGTCCGTCCGGACGAACCGGGCGGCCGCCCCGATCTCCGCGGCGACCCGCTCGCCGGACTCCGGGTCGAGCTCCGCGACCAGCACGCGGGCCCCTTCCGCGGCGAAGCGGAGGGCGATCCCGCGCCCGATCCCGTCGCCCGCGCCGGTCACGACCGCGACCCGCCCGGCGAGCCGTCCGCCCGTCACTCGACCACCGTGATCGCGCCGTTCAGCGCGGCCTCCTGGATGGCCGAGCGGAGCGCCGGGCAGGTCGCGTGCGGGTCGTCCAGGCCCACGCACGCCTCCCTGGCCTCGGCGTTCCACTGGATGCTCGTCTGCTCCCAGCTCGACTTGCGCACCATCACCTCGGCGGCACAGCGGCGGCAGCGGACCGGCAGCAGCGGCCCGTCCAGGAGGCGCTCGTCCTGGCGGGTCGTCACGCCGACGCCCCTTCGGACTCCCGGCGGGCCATGTTCGCGTCGACCTCCTTCTGCCAGGACTCCACCGGCCGGGTCGTGTCGATCTCGTACTCGAACCGGTCGGTCATCTCCGGCGTGACGTCGGCGACGTCCACGTAGAACTGCTCGTACCAGCGGCGCAGCTGGTAGACGGGCCCGTCCTCCTCGCACAGCAGCGGGTTGTCGATGCGGGTCTTGTTCCGCCAGATCTCGATGTCCTGCTCGAAGCCCGTCAGGATGAAGTCCGACAGCTTCTGCGCGGTCGCCTCCGCGGCATCGGCCGGCAGCGCGTCGCTGTGCTGGACGATGATGCCCGAGTGCAGCGAGAACGAGTTCTCGTCGATCGGGTAGTGGCAGTTGATCAGGACGGAGTGCAGGTCGTACCCCTCGTAGTGGTACGTCAGCTCGTCGATCATGAAGGAGGGGCCGTGGTAGGACGCCACGGAGGTGTTGCCGAGCATCTTCGGCCCGCCGCTCCCGCCCTCCCGGCGCGCGTCCTCCCGCGTCCGGCCCTTCATGATCTGCGTGGCCACCTGGCCCTCGAAGATGTTCTTGAAGTACGTCGGGAACGACTTGTGGATGTAGAAGAAGTGCGCCATGTCCACGACGTTGTCGATGACCTCGCGCGCGTTGGTGTGGACGACCGTCTCCGTCCAGCGCCAGTCGGTCCAGTCGTCGCGGGTGGCGCCCTCGATCACCGGGATCGTCACGTCCTCCGGCGGCTTCTTGCCCTCCGGGTCGTTCCAGACGAACAGCAGCCCGTCCTGCTCCATCGTCGGCCACGCGGCCGTCCGGGCCCGCAGCGGGACGCGGCGCGCGTAGGGGATCTGCTTGCAGCGGCCGTCGCCGCCCCAGCGCCAGTCGTGGAACGGGCACGCGATCGCGTTGCCCTTGACGGTGCCCTGGGACAGGTCGCCGCCCATGTGGCGGCAGTAGGCGTCCAGGACGTTCGTCGTGCCGTCCTCACCGGTGAAGACGACGAGCTTCTGCCCGAACGCGGTCACGGTGTGGGGCTTGCCGTCCCGGAACTTCTCGGCCAGCCCGAGGCAGTGCCATCCCCGGGCGAAACGGCGGGTGATCGCCTCCGCCTCGATGGCGCGGACGGCGTCCGACTCGGTTGCGGTCACGTGGATCATCCCTTCGGCGATGGACGGGTGATTCGAACGTTAGGTCGCAGGTCACCGTCCCGACCGCCGAGTCCCATTGGCCGGGACGCCCGGTCCCGCGCCGGCACGGGACCATGGTCTCCTGCAATGGCCGTACTAGGGAAGGAGCGGGGATGAGCAACGAGGTCCTGGACGCGGTGCGCGGACTGCTGCCCGGCATCGCCGAGCGGGCCCGGTCCGTGGACGAGAAGGGACGCATCCCCGCGGAGACGATCCGGGAGCTGACCGCCGCCGGGGTGTTCCGGATGCTCCAGCCCACCCGGTACGGCGGCGCCGAGGACGACCCCGTCGCCTTCTACGAGGTGATCCGCGCGGTCTCCGGCGCCTGCGGCTCGACCGGCTGGGTCGCCGCGGTCCTCGGCGTCCACTCCTGGCACCTCGGCCTGTTCGCCGACGAGGCGCAGCGCGAGGTGTGGGGCGCGGGCCCGGACACCCTCATCGCCTCCTCCTACGCCCCGATCGGCCGCCTCACCCCCGTCGACGGCGGCTACGAGGTGACGGGGCGCTGGTCGTTCTCGTCCGGCTGCGAGTTCGCCTCCTGGGCGCTGCTCGGCGCGCTCGTCGTCGGCGCCGAGGGCCGCCCGGTCGACTTCATGACCGTCCTCGTGCCCCGGCGCGACTACGAGATCGCCGAGGTCTGGGACTCGATGGGCCTGCGCGGCACCGCCAGCGACGACATCGTCGTGGAGAAGGCGTTCGTCCCGGCCCACCGCGCGATGCGCAACTTCGAGCAGGCCCAGCTCCGCAATCCCGGCCGCAAGGTCAACACGGGCCCGCTCTACCGCATGCCCTTCGGGACGATCTTCACCAGCACCGTCGCCGCCAGCGTGATCGGCATGGCGGCCGGCTGCCACGACCTCTACGTGACCCGCATGCGCGACCGGATCCGCCTCAGCCTCGGCGGCGGCCGCTTCGTCGAGGACCAGTTCGCCCAGGTCGCCGTCGCCCGTGCCGCCTCCGAGATCGACGCCGCGGTCCTGCAGACCGACCGCAACGTCCGCGAGATCCACGAGTACGCCGTCCGCAACGAGAAGATCCCGATGGAGCTGCGCCTGCGCGCCCGCCGCGACCAGGTGCGCGGCACCGAACGCGCCATCGAGGCCATCGACATCCTCTTCAAGACGGCCGGCGGCAACTCCCTGCACCGCGGCAACGTCATCGAACGCGCCTGGCGCGACGCCCACGCCGGCAGCGTCCACGTCGCCAACGACGTCGAGCACGCCCTGTCCATGTACGGCCGGGGCGAGTTCGGTCTCAAGGTGGAGGACAACCTCGTCTGACCACCGGACCGGCTCGTCCGGCTCGATGGGTGACACGTCGACGAAGGACACCGGACGGAGAGGTGGCGGCCGCCCCCCGAACTGGTCGGGGAGCGGCCGCTTTATGCGGGTGCCAGCCCACTACTCAGTGGGCTGACCTTGTTGGTTCAGCTCTGCACGACGGTTCCGCAGCTGTAGCAGACCCACATGGATCCGCCCTGGTCGCCCGGCTTCTGCATCTGGGCACCGCACTTGGGGCAGTTCATGGAAACCAACTCCCTTTGCTTTCCGCCGAGGTCCGAGACCTCGACGTGTTGTTTGGTGGCCGTCGGGAAGGCTTCCCTCCCAACGTTCGGCAGCAATTACTCCTGCCGACGGACAGGAACTGTACGCCATTTCGAGCGCTTGACAACTCAATGTGTTCTACGGCACATAAGTAGTTGATCATTAAATAATGATGGCGATCAGTGATCACTCGATCACATATTTGTCGTGGGCCGTAAATGCGCAGTCAGGGCCGGGGGGCGCCGCCGTCCGGTGCTACAGCCCCTGCACGCAGGGCGATGAGGGCGACACCGCGGGTGTCATGATCTGCGCCACAAGATCATCGTCCTGCCGCGAATCCGGCCCGTCGGTCGTCCGCGGGCCGGTACTCTGCCGCCAGGCGGCCAGTGGCGAATGGGGATTCGCCGTGTCGAAGGCCGCCGCACGGGGATGGCAGGGATGGTGGCGAAGTGGTTCGAATGTGAGTGCCGACTGAAGTAGTGCTTCCTGCGGCGCACGGAGCCCGGCCTTTACCGCGTACCTTCGCGTACGTCGGTTTCTTCGGAGTGCCCGACAAACGATCGGGCCCGGGGGCGGTCTCGGGGTGCGCGGTAAACAAAGGCGTGGCCTTCACGCCATTTCGGCATGCCTTTGTACGAGTGCTGGGGGCGGTCGCATAATGAATGGCGCATGCCCTGGCCGCGCCTGAGCGCGGTCGGCGTCGGAGGCGGGGCCCCGTAAACGTCCGGCCCGGCTCTCGGTGAGAGCCGGGCCGTTCGCGGCGGCTCCGGGCAAGGAGCGCCTGATGGCGTGGGGTCAGGAATCGGCGCGTGCCATGTGGTGGTGGTGGCAAAGGCGCTTGAGTGCGTGCTCGAAGGCGCGGGCGTGGGCGGCCTCGTCGCCGGCGATCTCGGTGAAGAGGCGCGCGGCCTTGTAGGCGTGCTCGGCCCGGGCGGTGCGGGCGAAGCTCGGGTACATCCGCGTGGCCTCGTAGGTCTCACCGGCGATGCTCTTGCGCAGGTTCTCCTTGGTGCGGTGGACGAAGCCGGCGAGGTCGGCCTCTCCGGCGAAGTGCTCGGTCAGCTCGACCGCGGCGGTGCGCTCGAACAGCCGGGCCAGCTTCGGGCTGCGGGCCTTGGCGTGCTCGCCGTAGAGCGTGTACTTGGCGTTCGCGAACGCCTCGCCGTGCATCGCGGTCTCCAGGTTGCGGAGCGTCCTCGCCGAGTGCACCTTGGGCTTGCCCGCGACGACCTTGACGGGGTCGGGGGTGGGCCCCTCGGGGATCTCCCCGCGGTGGTGCTCGATGGCGTACAGCGCCTTCGCGAAGTAGCGGGCGTGCGTCAGCTCGTCCGCCGCGATCTCGGTGAAGAGGCGGGCGGCGTTGTCGTCCTTGTCCTCCCGCGCCTCCCTGGCGAACCGCGGGTACATCCGCGTGCCCTCCTCGATCTCGCCCTTGATGCTCTCGCGCAGGTTGGACGCGTCGTCGCGGACGAAGTGGATGAGCTGCGCCTCCTTGGTGAAGTGGTCGTGGAGCTCGGTGTCCGCGGTCTTCATGAACAGGGCGCGCACCTTGGGCAGATGCTCGTACCCGGCCTGCTCGCCGTAGAAGTGGTAGCTCGCGTGCGCCAAGGCCTCACCGTGCATCGCGGTGAGGGTGTTCTCGTAGGTCTTGTGGTGCACTACCGCCGGGGTGGCGGCCTGCGCGGGGAGCGCGGTCCCGACCACCATCGCCGCTCCGGCGAGGGCGGCGCAGGTCCGGGTGAGCCCTGACGTGGTCATTTCTTCCCTTTCGGATGATCGGTCGCTTTGCGTAGCTGATCAGTTACTATATGTAGCGACCGGTGGGCCGTCGGCACCACCCGAAAGGGGCACGGAAAGGGTCAAATCGATACCACGGGTGTGGTCCCGTCCACCCGCGGACGGGACCACACGGGCCGGGTCAGCAGCTCGCGGCCGGGGTCTCGCCTCGGCGGACGGCCTGGGCGAACGCCAGCGCCGTCTCGAAGGACGCGCCGATGCCGCCCCGGTGGTCGGCGCCCTCGAACGTCCGGTACGCGATGGTTCCGTAGCGCTTGCACAAGTCGTTGACGATGTTCTGCGTCGCGGCGGGGGAGACCTCGCGGTCGGCGGTGCCCTGGGCGACCAGCGTCGGGACCTGCAGGGTCAGCCCGAGCGCCTCCTGCGAGTCGTAGTAGGCCTCGAACCGCGTCAGGTCGGCGTCCGGGCGGAACACCTTGTCCAGCGGCAGGTCCTTGCTGAGCTGCTTGAGCTGGAGAAGGCACGCGTTCGTCCGGCCCGCCCTGGCGACGGCGGCGGCGTCGTCGGTCAGCAGGTCCTCCGGGACGAACGCCGGGTCGGCCGCCTGCGCGCCGTTGAGCAGCACGAACAGGAACGGCAGCGCCACCTCGGCGCCCGGGTACTGTGCCTTCACGTACTGCGCGGTCTGGCTCATGTTCGAGCCGGGCGCGATCGCCACGGCGCCCCTGAGGCGGATGTCGCGGGGCTTCTGCTTCGCCGCCGCCGTGTAGAGCGTCGCCTGGCCGCCCTGGCTGTGGCCGGCGACGAACCAGTCGCGCCCGATGCGGGGGTCCGTCCTGCGGGCGGCCCGGACGATGTCGGTGACGGTGTTGGCCTCGCTGGCCCCGTTCATGTACGGGTGCCCGCCGGGCGTGCCGAGTCCCTCGTAGTCGGTCTGCACGACCGCGAAGCCGTTCGCGACCCACTTGTCCAGGTACGCCTCGGTGAGCGACAGGTAGTCGCGCACCGGGCCGCCCGGGGCGTCGGCGGACGGAGCGCAGGCGTCGGCGGTCCCGGTGGTGCCGTGCGCCCAGCTCAGCACCGGCCAGCCGCCGGGCGGCGGGGTGCCCTTCGGGACGGCGACGGTGCCCGTGACCGTGATCCGCTTCCCGCCCACGCCCTCGGAGGCGTAGGTGACGAACCGGTTCTTCGCCGCGCTCGGCAGCGCCGCCAGGTTCGTCAGCGGCCGGCTGTCGAGCAGCTTCCCGCGCTGCGCCGGGGCGGCCTGCGCGGGGGCCGCGCCGATCCCGGCCAGCACGGCGCATGCGGCCGCCGCGACGGCGACCCTTCCCGTCGATCTCACGTGTGGTTCCTCCTGATGTCCTGGACGGCGCGGTAGGCGAAGGCCATGGCCGACCCGATCGGCACGCCGGGCCCCGGGTAGACGGGGCCCGTGAACGAGGCGCTGGTGTTGCCGGCGGCGTAGAGCCCGGGGACGGGACGGCCCGAGCCGTCCAGGACGCGGGCGTCGGCGTCGGTGCGCAGCCCGCCCTTCGTCCCGAGGTCGCTCAGGACGACCCGCGCGGCGAGGTAGGGCGGCCGGTCGACGGGCACGACGCACGGCCCGCCGCCGGAGAAGTACAGGTCGTAGGGGTCCTCGCCGCGGTGGAAGTCCTCGTCCGAGCCCTTGGCGGCGAAGCCGTTGAACCGCTCGACCGTGGCGGCGAGCGCGTCCGCGGGGAGCCCGATCATCCCGGCCAGCTCCGGCAGGGTGCCCGCCTGGACCCAGGCGCCCGAGGCGAGCTGCTCGTCCGCCCGCAGCGGCGGGACGGAGATCGCGGGCAGGCCGCCCGCCCGCGCGTCCCAGATCAGATGGAACGGTCCCTCCGCGGCGGCCATCCGGCGTCCCATCCGGTCGTAGGGGAGGGACTCGTTGGCGAACCGGCGGCCCGAGCCGTCCACGATCAGTCCGCCGCGGAACCCGAGGGTGAACGCGGGCCGTCCGTCGGGGGCGAGCAGGCCGGGGCAGAACCACGCCTGGTCCAGCAGTCCGGTGGACGTGCCGATCCGGACGGCGGCCTCGATCGCGTCGCCGGTGTTCGCGCCGCCGGGGGCCATCGTCAGGCCGGCGCCGCCCGGCACGCCGCGCTCGGCCCGCAGCGCGGCGGACGACTCGAAACCGCCCGCCGCCAGCAGGACGCCGCGCCGGGCCCGCAGCCGCACCGGGCCGTCCGCGGTCATCGCCGCGACCCCGGTCACCCGGCCGTCCTCGACGACCAGGTCGGTCAGCGCGGTCCGCGTGCGGATCTCCCCGGACCCGGTCGCGGTGACCGCCAGCAGCAGCCGGCCGATCAGCGCCCGCCCCTGCGCCAGCGGCTTGGACGCCGAGTGCCCCCGGCCCGCCCGGTCCCGGTCGACCGGCGGGCGGACGAGCGCGGCGAGATCCCCGAGCCGCTCGGCCGGAAGCTCGACCGGGACGAACGACCGCCCCATGTCCAGGCGCCCGGGCGCGTCGAAGTAGTCGGGGAACGCCTGGAAACGGAACTCGATCGCCGGGTCCCTCTCCAGGAACTCCACCAGCTCAGGGGCTGTCTCCAGGAACGCCTCGCGGCGCTCGGCCTCGGCGTCGCCGAGCAGCGCCCGCAGGTAGGTCCGCGCGCCCTCGGTCGAGTCGCCGAGCCCGGCGCGCTCCTGGACCCGCGTCCCCGGCAGCCAGATCGCCGCACCCGAGTACGCGGACGTCCCGCCGAGCAGGCCCGTCTTCTCCAGGACGGCGGTCCGCAGGCCGCCCGAGGCGGCGGCGAGCGCGCCCGCCATCGCCCCGGCCCCGGAGCCGGCGACCACCACGTCGTACTCGTCGTCCCACCCGGCTCGTCCCATGTGGCATGCCCTCCGACCTCGGGTTCTCAGCGCGGGCACACCGTAGGGCGCGGTCCGGGCGGGGAGGGGCGGCCCGTCCCACTGACCGGTACGGACGTTCGCGGGGACGGTCCGGAGCCCGGATATTGTTCCCTGGCAGGACGGGAAGGATCGCAGGACGGAAAGGACCGGGGGAGGACCGTGGCGAGGATCGCAGCGGGCAGGCTGTCCGCCGAGCCGAGCTCGCCGGAGCAGCACGACCGGCGCGAGCGCATCCTGCGCGCCGCGTCGCGCATCGGCGCCGAGAAGTCCCTCGAACGCGTCCAGATGCACGAGGTCGCGAAGGCCGCCGGGGTCGCGATCGGCACCCTGTACCGGTACTTCCCGTCCAAGGTCCACCTGTTCACCGCGGTCATGGCCAAGCAGGTCGACCGGCTCCGCGACCAGGTCACCGAGCCCGCGCCCGGCACGAGCCCCGAGGACGCGGTCGCCGACCTGCTGGTGCAGGCCAGCCGGCACCTCATGGCGCAGCCGGTCCTGTCGACGTCGATGCTGCACGCGTCCAACACCGCCCACGTCGCGACCGTCGCCGACACCGTCCACATCGACAGCACGTTCCGGGAGATCCTGCTGCGGGCGGTGGGGATCGAGGTGCCGACCGCGCAGGACGTCACCCTCGTCCGGCTGCTGATGCAGTGCTGGTACGGCGTCCTCCAGTCGAGCCTGAACGGCCGCGCGTCGATGGCCGATGTCGAGAGCGACATCCGCCTCGCCTGCCGGCTGCTGCTCGCGCCCCGCTCGAACGCTCCGGGAAGCGGCGCCGCGGGCCCCGCGCCGAACGCCTCCCAGTGATCGGGACGGCCCCGGCGGACGTCCCGCGGCCGGGCTAGCGTGCCGCCATGAATCGCTTTGACGGCGTGAAAGTGCTGCTCACCGGGGCGGCGTCGGGCATCGGACGGGCCACCGCGATCCGCCTGGCCGCCGAGGGCGCCGCGGTGTACGCCGTGGACCTCTCGGAGGAGGGCCTCGCCGGGACGGCGGCCGCGGCGGGCGGTCCCGGCACCGTCGCCACCCGGGTGGCGGACGTCACCGACGAGGCCGCCGTGATCGCGACCGTGGCGGACGCGGCGGCGGCGCTCGGCGGCATCGACGTGCTCGTCAACGTCGCGGGCGTCCACAAGACCACCCCGATCGAGACCCTCACGGTGGACGACCTCCACCGGATGTTCTCCGTCAACCTCGTCGGCACCGCCCTGTTCTGCCGCGAGGCGCTCAGGCACCTCCCCGACCGCACCGGCGTGATCGTCAACACCGCCTCGCTGTCGGCGACGCAGGGGAACCCGTTCATGACGGCGTACTCGGCGTCCAAGGGCGCCGTGCTGGCGTTCTCGCTGAGCCTCGCCGCCGAGCTGGCCGCCCGCCGCATCCGCGTCGTGCCGATCTCCCCGGGGGCCGTCGACACCCCGCTGACCCGGGCGCCGGGCATGTTCCCGGACGGCCTGGACCTCACCTACTTCTCCAAGATCCGCTCCTACTACGGCGCGGCCGAGCCCGAGCACATCGCGGCCGCGATCGCGTTCGCCGCCTCGTCCGACGCCGTCTACTTCACCGGCGCCGACCTCCGCGTGGACGGCGGCGCCCACACCTGAGAGGGACCACCATGGCACGCACCATCGCCGTCAGCGGGACGGCGTCCGGCATCGGGAAGACGCTCGCCGGGCTGCTGCGCGAGCAGGGGGACACGGTCGTCGGGGTCGACCTGCGCGACGCCGACGTGTGCGCCGACCTCGGCGGCGCCGAGGGACGGTCGCGGGCGGTCGCCGAGGTGCTGGGCCTGTGCGGCGGCACCCTGGACGCCGTCGTCGCCTGCGCCGGCGTCTCCGACTTCACCGAGCTGCCCGTCAAGGTCAACTACTTCGGCGTCGTCGCGCTGATGGAGGGCCTGCGCCCCGCGCTGGCCAGGGCGGAGGCCCCGCGCGCGGCCGTCGTCGGGTCGATCGCCGGCACGCACCCGGTGGACGAGGAGACCGTGCGGGCCTGCCTGGCCGGGGACGAGCCCGCCGCGCTGGAGGCGGCGGCGAAGGTCGTCGCGGCCGGCGCGGGCAACCGGACGTACCCGTCGTCGAAGGCGGCGCTGGCGCGGTGGATGCGCCGCGCGAGCGTCACCCCCGAGTGGGCCGGCGAGGGCATCCCCCTCAACGCGATCGCGCCGGGCGTGGTCAGGACGCCGATGAGCGCACCGCTGTTCGAGGACGAGGCGATGCTCAAGGTGATGAACGAGGCCGTCCCCATGCCGCTGAACGGCTACGCCGGTCCCGAGGTGATCGCGGAGGCCCTGCGCTGGCTGGTGTCGCCCGCCAACACCCACATGACCGGCCAGGTCATCTACGTGGACGGCGGCGCCGAGGCGACCCTGCGCGGCCCGGACGTCTTCTGAACGGCCGCCGGCCCGCCCCGCGCGTCGCGCGGGGCGGGCCGGCGTCGCGCCTCAGTGCCTGCTGGTGCCGGTGTCGTCGAGCGCGGCGACGCTGTAGGCGGCGTAGGTCCGGTGCGGCTCGCGCCCCTCGAAGTACGGGGTGATCTGCTCGCCGAGCTCCTCGACGGAGAAGACGCCGTCCGCGGCGGTGAACTTGTGCTCCACGGTCGGCGCGGCCATCAGCGCGACCATGTCGCCGTACACAACGAACACCTGCCCGCTGATCTTCTCCGCCGCCGGGGACGCGAGGTAGCCGACGAACGTCCCGACCCGCTCGGGCGCCATGGAGTCCAGCCCGCCGGGGGAGGTGCCCTCGGCGAACGTCGCCTCGGTCATCGCCGTCCGGGCGCGGGGGCAGATCGCGTTGGCGCGCACCCCGTACCGGCCGAGGCCCGCCGCTGTCGACAGCGTCAGCGCGACGATGCCGGCCTTCGCCGCCGAGTAGTTCGGCTGGCCCGCCGACCCGAACAGGAACGCCTCCGACGCGGTGTTGACCACCCGCCCGTAGACCGGGCCGCCCGCGGCCTTGCTGGCGGCCCGCCAGTGCACGGCGGCGGCCCGCGACACCGCCGCGTGCCCCTTCAGGTGGACGCGGACGACGTCGTCCCAGTCCGACTCCGACAGGTTGAACAGCATCTTGTCGCGCAGCACGCCCGCGTTGTTGACCAGGACGTCCAGCGAGCCGAACGTGTCGACGGCGGCCGACACCAGCGTGTCGCCCATCGACCAGTCGCCGACGTCCCCCGTCACCGCGACGGCCTGGCCGCCCGCCTGCTCGATCTCGGCGACGACCTCCTCGGCGGCCGGTCCCATGTCGTTGACGACGACGTTGGCGCCCCGCGCGGCCAGGGCGAGGGCCTCGCAGCGGCCCAGCCCCGCGCCCGCGCCGGTGACGACGGCGGTGCGGCCCGCCAGGGAGAGGTCGGCGTTCATCTGAGCCTCCGGGTCGGTGTGGGGAACGTCCGCCGGGAGGCTAGTACGTATTCTAGTTCCGCCACCGGAGACGTCCCGCTGAGCGGGCCCGCGGCGGCCGTTCGACCGGCGCGGACCGCTGAGTGGGACAGCCGTTGCCCGCGAATGAGAATGAATTCTAGTCTCGCGCCATGACGCTGAACCTGGCGACCCTCTTCGAGGCGGTGGCCGCGGCCGTGCCCGGCCGTCCCGCCCTCGTCTGCGGCGACCGCAGGGCGACCTTCGCCGAACTGGACCGGCGGGCGGACGCGGTGGCGCACCGGCTGCGCGCGGCGGGCGTCGCCCCCGGAGAGCACGTCGGCGTCCACATGCCGAACAGCGCCGAGTACGTCGAGACGCTGCTCGGCTGCCTGAAGGCCCGCGCCGTCCCGGTCAACGTCAACTACCGGTACACCGACCGCGAACTGCGGCACATCTACACCGACGCCGAGCTGGCGGGCCTGGTCGTGGACGCGGAGTTCGCCCCCGCCGCCGCCCGGGTGGCCGGCGACTGCCCCGCGCTCCGCCACGTGGCGGTCGTCGGGACCGGCGGCGACGCGGCATGGCCGCCCCGGATCGACGTCGCCGCCTACGACGCGGACGAGACCGAGCCCGACCCGTCCCTCCGGGAGGGCCGCAGCGCAGACGACCGCTACATCCTCTACACGGGCGGGACCACCGGGCTGCCCAAGGGCGTCGTCTGGCGCCACGAGGACTTCTACATGGCCGCGGTGAAGGGCGGGAACCCCTACGGCGGCCCGCACCTCACCGCCGAGTCCCTCGCCGCCGCCGCGCGCGACGGGTTCGCGCTCAGCTACATGCTCACGATGCCGCTGATGCACGGCGCCGCGACCTACACGCTGCTGATGTCGCTGTTCACCGGCTCCACCGCGGTCCTGATGCGGCGCTTCGACCCGGTCGAGGCCCTCGCCCTGATCGAGCGCGAGAAGCCCGTGATCGTCACGGTGGTCGGGGACGCGATCGCGCGCCCGCTCGCCGACGCGATCCGCGCGCACGGCGCCCGCCACGACCTGTCCTCGTTCAGGGTGCTCGGCTCCGGCGGCGCGATCCTGTCGCGCAGCGTCCAGGAGGAGTTCGCCGAGCTGATCCCCGGCCTGCACGTCAACAACGGCTTCGGCGCCTCCGAGTCCGGCGTGGACGGCAGCATCAGCGTGGGCGAGGACGGCCTGATGCGGCTCGCCGCCGGCCCGCACGTCACCGTCGTCGACGCGGACATGAAGCCGGTCCCGCCCGGTTCGGACGAGGTCGGCCACGTCGCCCGCTCCGGCCACGTCCCGCTCGGCTACCACAACGACCCGGTGAGGACCGCCCGGACCTTCCCCGTCATCGGCGGGACGCGCTGGTCGATCCTCGGCGACATGGCCCGCGTCGAGGTTGACGGCACCATCGTCGTCCTCGGGCGCGGCTCCGGCTGCATCAACACCGGCGGCGAGAAGGTCTTCCCCGAAGAGGTCGAGCAGGCACTCAAGGCGCACCCGGCGGTGATGGACGCCCTGGTCGCGGGCGTCCCCGACGAACGCTTCGGCGAGCGCGTCGCCGCCGTCGTCGAGCTGCGCACCGGCGCGTCCGCCACGGCCGAGGACCTGCGCATCCACTGCCGCGCGCACCTGGCGGGCTACAAGATCCCGGCCGTCGTCGCCTTCACCCCCGTCGTCCGCTCCCCGAGCGGCAAGGCCGACTACCGCTGGGCCAGACGCGTCCTCACCGGCGAGCCCACGGCCTGACCTGCCGCCCGATGAACGCCGCCGCGTGTTCGGGGCGGCGTACCGATCCGCTTGTTCGTAGTGAAGGAGTGTCCGTCATGCCCGAGGCCGTCATCGTCGATGCCGTCCGAACCCCGGTCGGCAAGCGGTACGGGGTCCTGTCGGGGCTCCACCCGGCGCAGTTGCTCGGGGCGGTGCAGCGCGGGCTGCTCGAACGCGCCGGCGTCGACGCCGCGACCGTCGGGCAGGTCGTCGGCGGCTGCGTGACGCAGGCGGGCGAGCAGTCCAACAACGTCACACGCAACGCCTGGCTGTACGCGGGCCTGCCGTACCAGACGGCGTGCACGACGATCGACTGCGCGTGCGGGTCGTCCCAGCAGGCCGTGCACCTCGTGGCGGGGCTGATCGCGTCCGGGGCGGTGCACACCGGGATCGGCTGCGGCGTCGAGGCGATGAGCCGGGTCTTCCTCGGCCAGGCGCTCACGCCGGAGACCGGCAGCCCGGCGCCGGACGGCTGGGACCTGGACATGCCCGACCAGTTCACCGCGGCCGAGCGCATCGCGAAGAAGCGCGGCATCACCCGGGAGGACGCGGACGCGTTCGGGCTGGCGTCGCAGGTCAAGGCGAACGCGGCGTGGGCGCGGGACCGCTTCGCGGGCCAGATCCTGGAGATCGAGGCGCCGGTCATGACCAGGGAGGGCCCCACGGGGGAGACCGCCGTCGTGACCCGCGACCAGGGTCTGCGCGACACGACCGCCGAGGCGCTCGCCGGGCTGAAGCCGGTCCTCCCGGACGGCGTCCACACCGCGGGCAACTCGTCGCAGATCAGCGACGGCGCCGCCGCGGTGCTGCTGATGGCGGCGGACCGGGCCGCCGAGCTGGGGATGCGCCCCCGGGCCCGGATCATCGCGTCCGGGATGGTGGGCTCCGACCCGTACTACCACCTGGACGGGCCGATCGAGGCGACGCGGCACGTGCTGGACCGGGCCCGGATGACGCTGTCCGACATCGACCTCGTGGAGATCAACGAGGCGTTCGCGTCGGTCGTGCTGTCGTGGGCCTCTGTGCACGGCGCGGACATGGACCGCGTCAACGTCAACGGCGGCGCCATCGCCCTCGGCCACGCGGTCGGCTCCACCGGCGCCCGCCTCATCACCCAGGCCGTGAACGAGCTGGAGCGGTCCGACAGGTCGACCGCCCTCGTCACGATGTGCGCGGGCGGCGCGCACTCCACGGCCACCATCATCGAACGGATCTGAGGAGCACATGACCATCGGGCTGACCGAGGAGCACCGCGACCTCCGCGACGCCGTGCGCGCGTTCACCTCCCGGCAGGTGACCCCCGCGGCCGTCCGCGCCGCCGTGGACGCCGAGCGGGAGAAGGCTCCCGCGTTCTGGGACGACCTCGCCGCGCAGGGCCTGCTCGGCCTGCACCTCCCCGAGGACGCGGGCGGCGCGGGCTACGGGATGGTCGAACTGGCCGTCGTCCTGGAGGAACTCGGACGGGCCGTCACCCCCGGCCCCTTCCTTCCGACGGTGCTCGCGAGCGCCGTGCTGCACCGCGCGGGACATGCCGAGCACCTGCCGTCCCTCGCCGACGGGAGCGCGGTCGGCGCCGTCGGGCTCGACGCGGGAAGCCTGGCGATCTCCCGCTCGGGCGGCGAGATCACGGTGACCGGCACGTCAGGGCCCGTCCTGGGCGCCCCCCTGGCTGATCTTCTCGTCCTCCCGGCGAAGGACGGCGACGCGACGGCCTGGATCCTGCTGCCCCGGGACGCCGTGAGGGTGGACGAACTGCCCAGCCACGACCTGACCCGGCGACTGGGCAGGGTCGGACCGGAGAACCGGACCGTCCCCGACGGGGCGGTCCTGGAGATCGGCTCGCAGGCCGTGCGGGACCTCGCGGCGGTGCTGTTCGCCGCCGAGGCGTCCGGCCTGGCGGACCGCGCGACGACCACCGCCGCCGAGTACGCCAAGGTCCGCGAGCAGTTCGGCCGTCCCATCGGGCAGTTCCAGGGGGTCAAGCACCGCTGCGCGCGGATGCTCGCGCACGCCGAACAGGCCCGCGCCTGCGCCTGGGACGCCGCCCGCGCCCACGACGAGGGGCGCGAGCGGGAGGCGTCGCTGGCGGCGGCGGTCGCCGGGGCCACCAGCGTCCAGGCCGCGTTCCAGACGGCGAAGGACTGCGTGCAGACCCTCGGCGGCATCGGCTTCACCTGGGAGCACGACGCGAGTCTCTACCTGCGCCGCGCCCAGACCCTCCGCGTCCTGCTCGGCTCCGCCGCGTCCTGGCGCCGCCGCGTCGCCCGCCTCACCCTCGACGGCGTCCGCCGCGAACTCCGCGTCGAGCTCCCCCCGGAGGCCGAGCGGATCCGCGCCGAGGTCCGCGCCGAGCTGGAGCCCGCGAAGGCCCTGGACGGCAAGGATCGCCTCGCCTACCTCGCCGCCCGCGGCTACACCTCGCCCCACCTGCCCCGGCCCTGGGGCAAGGGCGCCGACGCGGTGTCCCAGCTCGTCATCGCCGAGGAGATGCGCGCCGCCGGCCTGCGCGCCCACGACATGATCATCGGCAACTGGGTGGTGCCGACGCTGATCGCGCACGGTTCGGCCGCCCAGCACGAGCGCTTCCTGCCCGCCTCGCTGCACGGCGACATCCGCTGGTGCCAGCTGTTCTCCGAGCCCGGGGCCGGCTCCGACCTCGCCGCCCTCGGCACCCGCGCGGAGAAGGTCGAGGGCGGCTGGAAGATCACCGGGCAGAAGGTGTGGACGTCCATGGCCCGCGAGGCCGACTGGGGCATCCTGCTCGCGCGCACCGACCCGTCCGTCCCGAAGCACAAGGGCCTGTCGTACTTCCTGCTCGACATGAGGTCGCCCGGCATCGACATCCGGCCGCTGCGCGAGCTGACCGGCGACACCCTGTTCAACGAGGTGTTCCTGGACGGCGTCTTCATCCCCGACGACCTCCTCGTCGCCGCGCCGGGCGACGGCTGGAAGCTCGCCCGCACGACCCTCGCCAACGAACGCGTCTCGCTCTCGAACGACTCGTCCCTCGGCAGCGGAGGCGAGGCCCTCCTCAAACTGGCGACGGACGCGGACGACGAGCGCCTGACCACGCTCGGCGGCATCCTCTGCGACGCGCAGTCGAGCAGCCTGTTCGGCCTGCGCACGACGCTGCGCTCGCTCGCGGGCGGCCAGCCCGGCGCCGAGTCGAGCATCGGCAAGCTGATCGGCGTCGAGCACATCCAGCAGGTGTGGGAGACGGCCGTGGAGTGGATCGGCCCCGAAGCCCTCTCCGGCGAGGGAGAGGGCGGGATGGGCGACCCGACCTGGATGTTCCTGAACTCCCGCAACATGTCGATCGCCGGTGGCACCACCGACGTCCAGCTGAACATCATCGGCGAGCGCCTGCTCGGCCTTCCGCGCGACCCGCAGGCGGCGTCGTGAGCCTCGACCTCCAGGCCGAGCACCAGGCGACCGGCGTGGACGCGGCGGCCGCCGCGGCCCGCCGCGTCGTCGACGCGCTGGTCCGCTCCGGCGACCTCTCGGGCGCCGACATGTCCGACGTGGCCGACCGCCTGAACGCCGTGGCCGACGACCTGGAGGCGGCGGCCCCGCCGCTGCGCGACCGCCTGGTCGACATGTGGCGCGGCGACGGCAACACCCGCCACGACCCGGTCACCGGCCCCGAGAACCCGATCGCCCCGCCGCTCGCATACACCGCCGCGGACTCCCGCACCATCGAGGCCGCCACGACCTTGGGCCTGCCCTACCAGGGCCCGCCGTCCAGCGTCCACGGCGGGATCTCCGCCCTCCTCCTCGACCACACCCTCGGCGTGGCGAACGGATGGGCGGGCAAGTCGGGCATGACGGCGGAACTCACCCTCCGCTACCACCGCCTGACCCCCCTCTTCGAGCCCCTGACGATCAGCGCCCGCCAGGTCTCCGTGGACGGCCGCAAGATCCGCACGGTGGGAGCGATCCAGGCCGGCGGCGAGGACTGCGTGACCGCCGAGGGCCTCTTCATCGCCAAGTACCCGCCCCGCCCCCGCTGACCGTCACCCCGTCTGATCGAGCCGCATGGAGACGTAGTCGGTGAACCCCGCACGCCGGGCGAACCTGACGGGGCGCCGCCGGTACTCGGTGAACCCGAGCTTGGCGTAGAGGCCGAGCGCCGGGGCGTTGGTGTCCTTGATGTCGCGGAGCACGAACTCGTCGTACTCGGGAAGGGCGAGGATGTGCCGCATGAGCGCGGTCGCGACCCCGCGTCCCTGGCTGCCGGGCTCGGTCGTGACGAAGCCGATCTCTGCCAGGCCCGCCCGGGTCTCGTCCGCCGCGCCGAGAAACTGGGAGCGAAGGACGAGGTGGCTGATCGTGCCGTGCACCGCGCCCAGGTGGCGGCGGATCTCGGACCAGCGGGGCGCGAAGCACTCCTGCGCACCTGTGGTGACAGAGGCGACGGCCGCGGGTTCGCCCTCCAGGAGGGCGACGTAGAACCGGTTCAGCAGGATCATGTGCTGGAACGCATCGGCGAGCTTCTCCGGATCGGAGGAGAAGAACGCGAAGTCCTCGGCGAAGCCGTGGACCAGCACCGCGGTGATCCGCCGCCGGTAGTCCTCGCCCAGGTCATCGCCGCGCCTGACCTCGATCATCCGGACGCTCCTTCCGTGAGTACCCTCAGCACGATGTGGACGTCCGGGACGGCGAGCTCGGCACCGAGGGCGAGCCGCATGGTCGTCAGCCCGCCGAGGGTGGCGAAGTAGCACGCCGTGATCTGTTCCGGATCGCCGCCGCCGAACTCGCCGGCGGCCTGGCCGCGCCGCACGCACTCCGCGAAGGCGTGCCACATCGAGCGCTGCGCCCCGACGATTCGCTCGACCGTGCCGGGTGGTGTGTCGGTGGTGACCCCGTGGTTGACGACGACGACGAACTCGGCGGCGCCGTCGTCGGCCGTGACGTCGGCCAGAAAGCGGGCGGTGAACGCGCGGATCAGGTCCACCGGCCGCCCCTCTCCCGAAATCTCGGCCGTGAGCGCGACGAGGCCGGCGACAGCCTGGTCGAGCAGGGCCAGGTACAGCTCGTCCTTCGTGGCGTAGTGGCGGTAGATCGACCCGATGCTCACGTCCGCTTCTCGCGCGATGTCGCGGACGGTCGACGCCGCGAACCCTCGGCGGGCGAAGACCCGGACGGCGGCCGTCTGGATGACCTCGAGCGTTGCCGCGCGCAGCGCGGCGTTCTGCTCGGCAGTGCGCGGCATGGAACCCCCGAAATAAAATGAACTTTCGTTCACTCTACGGCAACGCGGCGACCACCGCCTGCACGATCGGCAGGCCCCGCCCCCGCGTCCCGGCGTCGTGCCCCGCTTCGAGTGCCCCGATCTCGAAGGGGCCTCGGGTGACGACGTCGGGCGCGTTCTGGACGGAGCCCAGGTCGTGTTCGTCGCCGGCGGGTACCCCATTTTCCTGCTTGAGCATGTTCGTCGTAGCGGGTTCGATCGCCTTGCTGCGCCCGCCGTCGCCGACGGGTCCCTGGCCTACGTGGGGATCTCGGCCGGGGCGGCTCTCGCCGGGCCGGATCTGCGGCCGCTCCAAGGTGCGGACGATCCTGGGGCCGTCGACTCCACCGCCGGGCTCGGCCTGGTCCCGTTCGTCGTGCTGCCGCACCGGAACCGGGGGCGGGCCGCGCGGCACGACCGGCTGACCGGCGACCCCGCCCGGACGTGGCCCGTGATCTCGATCAACGACGACCAGGCCGTCAGCGTCGTCGGCGACATCTTCGAGGTTCTGGATTCTCGGTAGGGAGCGCAGGGAGGCGCGTTCGGCTGACGGCTTCCTGCTGCGGCGGTGCTGTCGCCATGGACGGTGGTGGGTGACACCCGCGCACGAGGCGCGTGTGTCACGCAACCGAAACGTCTACACCACTCAAGGAGCACGACATGCGTCGTCTTCTCAGCCAGCGCCTTCTGACCATGCCGTCCGACCGCCGTCCCATGATCGTGGGCGGTTCGGCTCCGGTGACCGTCGTCGCCGAGGACCGTCAGGACATCCAGGTCGTCCTGGAGGGCGTCAACCTCAAGAGGATCGCCGAGCGGGCCATCCTGGAGCCCGTCGACGACAGGCACGTGATCATCAGGTGTGAGCGCCTGTGGAAGAGGGGCGGGTACCTCACGGCGGTCATCGTGCGTGTCCCGCGCGGCTCCGACTACATCCGCGTGGACACGTGGGGCCGTATCACCATGACCGGCCCGCTCCGGGTCGCACACCTGCACTCCGCCAAGCGCATCGAGGTCGAGGAGATTCCCTTGGACTCCTCGTTCCAGGTGAGGACCACGCGCCGCTTCGGCCAGCCCATCACGGTCGGGAGGACCAGCGGTGACCTCACGGCGTGGACCAAGGGAGGATCCGTGCAGATCGTGGCGGACCACCCCCAGAGCCTCCGCATCAGCACCATCGGAGGCGACATCGATCTCCGCGGCCTCTGGGACGACGAAGCCCTGAAGATCTTCGGCGACAGGGGGCGCGTGACCTATCGGAGGGGCATCTGACCCTTCACGGGTAACGGCCACTGGCCGTCACCTGCCACAAAGGCTTCGGCGCCAGCCGAAGCCCCCCAGAAGGGCCCGGCGCTAGCCGGGCCCTTCTGTTCGCCCATCGTTGGTTCGCGACCGGACGCCCGACAGGTACCTCGGACGGGTCACTGCACTAGCGGCCGGTGCCCAGGGCGGTGTGGGGGTTGCAGCCCCGCGTGGCCTCGGTTCGGGACGGGGCCCATGCCTTCGTCTTGCCTGGGCTGACCCTGGCGAGGACGCAGCGCCCCTTACCCGTCGTCGTGGCGCCGGAGACCAGAGCCACGCCCACGGCGAAGTCGGACTGGGGCTCGGTTTCGATTCTGATCGCGGGGTGCAGGCCGAGTTTCGCCAGCGCGGCGCGGACGTCCCTCTCCTCCACGCCGCGTCCCGAGGGAAGCGCGTTCACCTTGGGCAGGGCTCGCTCGATCCGCGTGACGGAGATCGGCGGTGTCTCGGGCCATGGGGCGAACGTCGGGGGAGCGCCGTCCGGGCAGGGGGCGGGCGGCGGGGCGGGGTTCCACTCGCCGGGCCCGCCGTCGAAGGTCAGCTCGAAGCAGCGGTCCACGGTGATCTGTCCGGGGCCCCGGAACAGGCCCTCGCTTCGTTGTGCCCTGCCGGAGACCCGCATGATCACACGGACGCCGCCGGGGTCACCGGTTCGGGCACCCGTCACCTTCAGGACCCTGACGCCCTTGAGGTCCGCGATGTGATGGCCGATGTCGTCCGCCTCGACCAGCCGGGTGCCGTACATGGCGTTGCCGACCGTCCGGGCGCTGGCCCGCGCGTCACCCGCGGCGTTCCGCTCGGCTGCGGCGTCCGCGCAGCCGGCGGCGGTGAGGGCGGTGACGGCGAGGGCCGCGATCATGGTGGGTCGCACGGGTCGACCCAACCACACGAGCACTGATCCGTGTCCTTCCCCCCTTTCGGCCTTGACCCTCACATGGATGTGACGCTTTAGCGTGCGAGGTGTTGCCGACCGATGGTTTCGAGGAGGCGGAGAGTGTCCGGAGCGGTGGTCATCGGAGCAGGTCCGGGGATCGGGCAGGCGGTCGCGCGCAGATTCGCCAGGGAGGGATATCTGATCGCCCTCGTGGCTCGCGGAGACGAGACGCTGCGGGCCGCGGCTCGCGCCGTCGAGCCCAGCGGGGTGCCGGTCGTCACCCTCGCGGCCGACTGCGCCGACGAGGACGCCCTGCGGGCCGCCCTCGACCGGGCCGTCGCAGCACACGGCCTGCCCGACGTCGTGGTCTACAACGCCGCGATCGTCCAGGCCGATGCGCCGGGGGAGCTGTCGGCGCGCGCACACCTGGAGGCCTGGGCGGTCAACGTCGTCGGCGCGCACACCGCCGCCGCCCATCTGGCTCCGGAGATGGCGCGCCGCGGAAGCGGATCGATCCTCATCACCGGAGGCATGCCCGAGCCGAAATGGCAGTACACCAGCCTCTCCCTCGGCAAGGCAGGGGTCCGGACCCTGGTCCGGGTCCTCGACCAGCGGTACGGGGACGCCGGAGTGCACGCCGCCAGCGTCACCGTCGACGGAGCCGTCGCGCCGGGCACCGACTTCGATCCCGACGACATCGCCGAGCACTACTGGCGCCTGCACGGCCAGCCGCGGCACCAGTGGGAGCACGAGGTCCTGCACACCGTGCGGTCGGCGCCGGGCGTCCTCCCGGGGCTGCTGGACGCCTGGCGGCGCGCCTTCGACCGGCGCCGGCCCGCCGACCTGGCCTCGCTCTTCAGCCCGGACGCGCTCTTCCAGGGCATCACCCCCTCCCTGCGCCGGGGCAGGGAGGAGATCCTCGGCTACTACGCCGACGTCCCCGAAGGCACGACGGCCCGGGTCGACGTGCTCGGCGAGACCCGCCTCGGCGAACGCCTGGTGAGCGGGTTCGCCGAAGTGACCTTCACCGCCCCCACCGGTGAGGACCGCTCCGTGCGGCTGTCCGTCGTCGCCGAGCAGCACGACGACGCATGGCTCATCCGCCAGTATCACGCCGCCGGCTGACGACCGGCCTCAGTCAGGCCAGCCGTCGGAGTTGCGGCAGGACTCGCGGGAGATGCCCGAGCCGGTGTCCGGGAAGTCCCCGAAGCGTTCGTTGTGCCGGTGGGCGAAGAAGTAGCACATCGACTCGCATTCGGCGTCCGGGACGGCGACGCGGGGGTCCGCGGCGACGGCCGTGTAGAAGTCGCGGCCCATGGCCACGACGAAGCCGCGCGCGTAGAGGAAGCCGTCGTCGGAGCCGTCCGTCACCTCGTGGACGTCGGCCCGGTCGATGTCGTAGAGGAGTCGCTCGCACGCCCGGTCGAGGTCGGTCAGCTCGCTCGCGGACAGGTCGCGGGCGGCTTCGGCGAGGTTGCCGAGGAACGCGTCCAGGGCCTTGTCGACCACGGAGATCTCGGTCATCTCCCAGACGTCCGCGGACAGGTCGCGGGTGGTGAGGGCCCGTCGTGCGGCGGCGACCTCGGCGCCCAGGGGCGCCCACGCGGCCTCGATCACGTCCCAGAAACGCTCGTCGGTCATGGCCGAAGCCAACCAGGAGCCGCCGACAGTTCACCGGTGTGGGACTGGTTCAGTGGCCGCAATCTACATAGACTGAATCTACGTAGATTCGTGCTACATACTTGGGGGGCCCGATGTTCATCGGTCGGAGGGCTGAGCTGGCGCTGTTGGGGAAGCGGCTGGAGCGGGTCGCGACCACCGGGGCCGGGACGGCGGTCGCCCTGCGCGGTCGTCGCCAGGTGGGCAAGTCGCGGCTCGTCCAGGAGTTCTGCGACCGGGCCGGTGTGCCGTACCTGTTCTCGGCCGCCACGAAGGGGGCGTCGCCCGTCGAGGCGGTGGCCGCGTTCACGCGCGACCTCAGGGAATCGGCCCTGCCGAGCGAACCCGACCTCGTCCCCCGGTTGGACGGCGGCAACTGGCCCGACGCGTTCAGGGTCCTGGCGGCGACGCTTCCGGACACGCCGTCCATCGTCGTGCTGGACGAGCTGCCGTGGCTCGCCGAGCAGGACCCCGTGTTCGACGGCGCGTTGCAGACCGCGTGGGATCGGCTTCTTTCGTCCAAGCCCGTCCTGCTCCTGCTCCTGGGAAGCGACCTGCACATGATGGAGCGCCTCACCGCGTACGACCGGCCGTTCTACGGGCGGGCCGACAACCTGGTGCTCGGTCCGCTGAACCCGGCCGACCTGGGCCGGGCACTCGGGCTCGGCGCCGCCGACGCCATCGACGCGCACCTGGTCTCCGGAGGGCTTCCGGGCATCGTCCGGACCTGGCCTCATGCCACGCCCGCGCTGGACTTCATGCGGGACGAGTGCGCCGACCCGGCGGCGGCCCTGTTCGGCGTGCCGGAGGCGTCCCTTCTGGCGGAGTTCCCCAATCCCGACACGGCGCGGCGCGTGCTGGAGGCCATCGGCTCGGGCGACCGGACGCACGCCAACATCGCCGCGGCGGCCGGTGGGCGCGGCGAGGCGCTCCCGTCCGGGACCCTGTCGCCCCTCCTGCGCCGGCTGACCCGGGAGAAGCGCGTCCTCGCCGAGGAGCACCCCCTCTCCACGAAGCCGGGCAGGCCCGCCCTGTACCGGATCGCCGACAGCAACATGCGCCTCTACCTGGCGGTCCTCCGGTCGGCCCACGAGCAGGCCCGCCGGGGACGGCCGGACGCGGGCTTCCGCCTGATCGAGCGCCGCTGGACGTCCTGGCGGGGCCGGGCCGTGGAACCGCTCGTCCGGCAGGCCCTAGAGCTGTCGGATCTGCCCTGGGCGGACCTCGGTGCCGTCGGCGGCTGGTGGAACCGCCGCTTCGATCCGGAGGTCGACCTCGTCGGCGCCGACCGCGCTCCCGTGGCGAACCGGATCCACTTCGCCGGCTCGATCAAATGGCTGAACGGCCCGTTCGACGACCGCGACCTGGCGGACCTCCGCCGAGCCGCGAACGAGGTCCCCGGCCTGGACCCGCCGGTCGCGGGGCTCGTCGTGGTGTCGCTCTCCGGCGCGGACATCACCGGAGACGTCGCCCTGAGCTGGGGTCCCGACGATGTGGTCGGCGCCTGGCGCCAGTAGACGAGCGCCGATGTCACGTTTTCGGCGCCGGGCCAGTCGTGACGGGTGAAGACATAAGGGATTCACTTGGAGGAGTCATGGCAGCGGCCATCCTGGTCACCGGTGGGACGGGCACGCTCGGGCGGCAGGTCGTCCCGCGGCTGCGGGAAGCCGGGCGGGACGTGCGGGTGCTCAGCCGCAGCGAGCGGAAGCCCGCCGGCGGCGTCGAGTATGTGACCGGCGACCTGTTCAGGGACGAGGGCATCGACGCCGCGCTGGACGGCATCGAGACCGTCCTGCACCTCGCGGGCGGCAACAAGGGCGATGACGTGGTCGCGCGGAACCTGGTGCGCGCCGCCTCGCGCGCGGGGGTGAGGCACCTCGTGCTCATCTCGGTCATCGGGGCCGACAGCGTGCCGCTGGCCTGGCTCAGGTCCCAGCTGGAAGTGGAGCGGGCCGTGGAGGGGTCGGGCGTGCCGTACACGATCCTGCGGGCCGCGCAGTTCCACGACCTGGTGTTCAAGGTGGTGCAGGGGATGGCGAAGTCCCCGGTGGTGCCGGTCCCGGGCGGGCTCCGCTTCCAGCCGGTGGACGCGCGCGACGTCGCGGAGCGGCTCGTGGAGCTGGCGCTGGGCGAACCGGCCGGCCGCGTTCCCGACCTGGCCGGGCCTCAGGTGTTCCCGATCGGCACGCTCATCCGCGGCTACCTGAAGGCGAGCGGCAAGCGCCGCGCGACGATGCCCGTCCGCATCCCGGGAAAGGCCGGGCGCGCCTACCGCGCCGGCGACAACCTCTCCGTTGAGGGAGCCGACCAGGGCAAGCGCACTTGGGAGGACTTCCAGGCCGAGCAGCTCGGCCACCCCGCCCCCGCCCCAGCGGCGGCAGGCTGAGCGAGCTCACGGTTGCTCGCCGCGGGCCAGGCGGCGCATGCGGGCGTCCTGTTCGGCCATCGGAGGCAGCCCGGCCTCGGCGCGGCGCTCGTCGAGGCCGCCGGGGTCCTCGATCGGCCGCGGCCCGAAGACGCCTCCGGCCGTGCCGTACTGCGTCCCGTACAGCTGGGGGCGCCCGGCGTTGACCCGGACGCGGTCCTCCAGGTAGGCGAGGTCCGCACGGTCGGCGTCCCCAGCCTCGACCGCCCCGCGCAAGGCCCTGAGGAACATGCGCTGGAGGTGCGGCCGCCGGTCGGCGTGCTGGGCGAGCAGCCAGGCAGCGTGCGCGGCCTCCGCGCCGACGGCCGCGACGCCCGGCCATCCGTGCCGGCGGACGGCGCGGGCCAGCCACGTCGTGTTGCGCCGGTCGGTCCAGAGGGAGCGCAGCCCCTGCACGAGCGTCAGCCGTCCATCGGGCTCGGCCGCCTCCCGGACCCGCTGGTCGTGTTCGGCCCGGCGTAACAACTCGTCCCGCAGCATGCCTCCACTATCGCGAGAAGCCGGGCGGGTTACAGGACTTCGGTTTCGACCTGTTTGCGGAGGACCTTTCCGGTCGCGTTGCGGGGGAGGGGGTCGGTGGTGACGTGCCAGCGGGACGGGACCTTGAAGTAGGCGAGCCGCTCCCGGGCGAAGTCGGCCAGCTCCTCGGCGGCGGGCGGGGCGTCGGCGAAGACGGCGACCGCGGCGACCTCCTGGCCGAGGTCGGGGTGGGGCACGCCGATGACGATGCACTCGCGCAGCCCCGGGTACTCGGCGAGGACGTTCTCGATCTCCGCCGGGTAGACGTTCTCGCCGCCGCGGATGATCAGGTCGGAGCGGCGGGTGGTGAGCCGCAGCCGGCCCTGCTCGACCATGCCGATGTCGCCGGTGTGCAGCCAGCGGTCGGCGTCGAACGCGCGGGCGGTGGCCTCGGGGTCGCGCCAGTAGCCGACCATGTTGTAGGCGCTGCGGACGCAGACCTCGCCCTCGACTCCGTCGGGGAGCGGCCTGTTGTCCGGGTCGCGGATCTCCAGCTGCACCCCGACCGACGGGCGGCCGAGGGTCCCCGGCGCCTCCTCCAGGTCGGCGGGGGTGGCGGTGGACACGCCGGTGCACGACTCGGTGAGGCCGTAGCTGTCGACCAGGCCGCCCTTCGCGGGCGGGAACACCGCGCGCAGCCGCTCCTTGAACGCCGGTGAGGACGGCGCGGTGGCCAGCGAGAACGCCGTGAGCGAGGAGACGTCGTACTTCGACAGGTCGCCGTGCTCGATCATCCGGTGCGCCATGGTGGGGACGGCGCCCCAGTTGGTCACGCGCTCCCGCTCGATGAGGCCGAGCACCTTGTCCACGTCGAAGCCGCCCTCGTGCATGATCACGGCGGTGCCGGTGGCGAGCCGGGGCACGGCGAGGTTGTGCAGGCACGCGATGTGGAACAGCGGCAGCGCCAGCAGGTAGCGGCGGGACGCGGGGTCCACCGGGTCGCCGAAGGCGCGCATCAGGGCGTCGTTGAAGCGGTGGTACTCGATCACCGAGGTCAGGTTCCGGTGCGAGTGGACGGCCCCCTTGGGACGGCCCGACGTGCCGCTCGTGTAGAGGATCACCGCCGGGTCGTCCTCGGCGACCCGCGGGGGCTCCAGGACGGCGCCGGGGTAGCGGCGCGTCAGCGACGGGACGTCCCGCTCCATCGTCAGCACGTCCTCGGAGATCAGCGCGGCGCGCTTCTCGTCGGCGATGACGACCTTCGGGTCGGTGTGCCCGAGGGCGTACTCGATCTCGCGGGGCGCCCACCAGGCGTTGTAGCCGACCGCGACGGCCCCGGCGGCGATCGCCGCCCAGAACGAGACGATCCACTCGGGGCTGTTGGCGGCGTCGATCGCGATGCGGTCCCCGGGGCGCACGCCGAGGTCGTCGCGCAGCGCCTTCGCCATGGAGGCGACGGCGGCGGCGTGCTCGGCGAAGCTCAGCCGCCGGTCCGCGGTGACGATGTAGTCGCGGTCGCCGTGGGACGCCGAGTGGACGAGCACCTCGCCGAGGCTTCGGGCGCGGTTCGCGAACACCGGGATCCGGGCGCCGAGCACCTCCTCCTCCCGCAGCTCGAACTCGCCGCCGGGACCGGTCAGCTGCCGGACGATCTCCATCGGGACCCCTCCTCCTCGCCGGACGCGCTCATTGTCGGCCGCCCCACCACGGGCTTCACCAGGGCATTCCGCTCAGCGGGACCGTCGCCCGCACCTCCGGTCGAGGTAATTCCCGGTGAGCGGGACTGGTCCCTTCACGTGGTCCCCATCACATCACCATGGGCCCTCACCAGGACTGATTCAGCCCGGTCCCGCCGCGTGCGGCGACACGACCGGGCTGGGCGCGAGCAGGACTGAGCGGAGTCGTTTCATGGGAAGCCTCAGCGGCAAGGTCGCGATCGTGACCGGAGCGGGACAGGGCGTCGGGCAGGGCATCGCCCTCGCGCTGGCGTCGGAGGGCGCGGCGGTCGCCGTGCTCGGCAGGACGCGGGCCAAGCTCGACGCGACGTGCGAGCTGGTCCGGGCGCGCGGCGCCGAGGCCGAGGCGTTCGAGTGCGACGTCGCCGACACCGAGGCGATCCCCGCGGTGGTCGAGCGCGTCGCCGCGACGTTCGGCGGCGTCGACATCCTCGTCAACAACGCCTACTCCGGCGCCTACGGGCCGCTCCTGGAGATGAGCGACCGCGCGTTCCGGAAGGGGTTCACGACCGGCCCGTTCGCCGCGTTCGCGTTCATGAAGGCGTGCCACCCGCACATGAAGGCGCGCGGCGGCGGCAGCATCGTCAACCTCGTCACCTCCGCCATGGTCCGCTGGGACCCCACCACCTTCGGAGCCTACGCGGCCGCCAAGCAGGCGCTCCGGTCGCTGACCCGCACGGCCGCCGCCGAGTGGGGACCGGACGGGATCCGCGCCAACAGCATCGCCCCGCACGCCCTCTCGCCCGGGCTGAAGTGGTGGGCGGAGACGAACCCCGAGGAGGCCGAGGAGTTCCGCAGGACGATCCCCCTCGGCTACATCGGCGACTGCGAGGACGACATCGGCAAGGCCGTGGCGGCGCTCGTCCAGCCGGCCATGCGCTACCTCACCGGCGCCACCATCCCGCTTGACGGCGGCCAGGCCCACTTCGGCTGAACCGGCGGCGACAGAGACCACGCCCCCCGCCTGGCAACACCCCACCACCCCATCTCAACCCACCCCATGCCACCGGCCGCGTCCGCGCGCGCCGGTGAAAGGAGCACGTCCGTATGAAGGTCGACAAGATCGGGCGCCTCGCGGCGGGAGCCCTCGCGGTCGCACTCGTGACGACGTCCTGTGCCAGCGACCGCTCGGGCACCGACGGGACGGCCGCCGGGAACGGTCCAGGCGGCGGCCCGAGCGCGGGCGCGGGCGCCAAGGCGTTCGGGACGCTGCCGTCGCCGTGCGGGCCCGGCGACGCCAAGGGCAAGACCGACCAGGGCGTCACCGACGACCAGATCGCGATCGGGTTCGGCGACGACCGCGGCTTCACCTCCGCGCCCGGCCTGTCCAAGGAGATGGGCGACGCCGTCAGCGCCATGATCGACTGGTGCAACCAGCAGGGCGGCATCAACGGGCGCAAGATCAAGGGCAACCAGTACGACGCCGCCTACATGCAGTCCGCGAAGGTGGTGCAGGAGTCCTGCAAGCAGGACTTCATGCTCGTCGGGCAGGGCTTCGCGATGGACGAGGCCGCCGAGCAGTACCGGGTGGGCTGCAAGCTGCCGACCGTCGCCGGCTTCACCGTCGGCCCGAACGCGGCGATGGGCCCGATGAAGTACGAGGCCGTCCCGTACCCGGTGGACATGATGAACATCGGCGCGCTGCGCATCGCGCAGAAGATGTTCCCCGACTACAAGGACAAGACGGACCTGCTGCTGTCGACGTCCCCGGCCGTCAGCACCGGCACCAACAAGGTCGCGAGCGCGATGAAGGGGATCGGCGTCAAGCCGCTGGAGTGCGGCGTCCGGCTGAACGACGCGGGCGAGAGCAGCTACATGCCGTTCGCCAAGAAGATCAAGGACTGCGGGGCGAAGTACCTGTGGACGTCCGACTCGCCCGACCCGGGGCAGTTCAATCTGCTGGAGTCGATCGAGCGGGCGGGCGCCGACCCCACCTACGTGTTCGAGGCGACCTGGTACAGCTCGCTGGTCTCCAAGTGGAACACCTCCGGCGCGGGTGACCGCCTGCACGTCGGCATGATCTTCCAGCCGCTGGAGAACGCGGACAAGGTCCCGGCGGTCAAGCAGTACACCGACCTCGTCAACGCGAAGAAGGGCAAGGTCGCGCTGCTCGGCATGCAGGCCACCTCGGCGTTCCTGCTGTGGGCGCAGTCCGCGAGCAAGTGCGGCTCGGACCTGACCCGGCAGTGCGTGATCAACGAGCTGTCGAAGGTTCACGAGTGGACGGGCGGCGGCCTGCACGCGCCGACCGACCCGGGCAACAACAAGCCGGCGTCGTGCTCGCTCATGGTCAAGCTGAACAAGACCAGGTACGAGCAGGTGTACCCGAAGAACGTCGGCGAGTTCGAGTGCGGCGGCGACTTCGTCGTCAAGACGGACCCGAAGACGTGGGGGACGCAGCTCAACGACGACCGGATCTCCACGAAGTTCCTGACCGGCGACGTCATCAAGCCCCAGGCGTCCTGACCGCGACGGCGGCCGGAGGCGTCCTCCCCATGGCGGTGAACAAGTGGCGGTGACCACGTGACCACGTTCCTGACCTACACCATTCTCGGCCTGGTCCTCGGCTCGGTGTACTCCATCGCGGCCTCGGGGCTCGTGCTGACGTACAACACCTCGGGAATCTTCAACTTCGCGCATGGCGCGCAGGCCATGTTCGGAACGTTCCTGTACTGGCACTGCACCGAGCGGTGGGGCTGGCCGGTGTGGCTCGCGCTGATCGTCGTGGTCGGCGTCGCCGGCCCGGCGATGGGCGCCGCCCTGCACGCCGCCATCATGCGGGGCCTGCGCGGCACCGCCGACGTCACGAAGATCATCGTGACGGTGGCGGTGCTGCTCGGGACCGTCTACCTGGCGCAGTGGATCTGGAACCCCGACGAGGCCCACACCGTCGCCATGTTCTTCGGCGCGGGCTCGAAGATCACGATCGCGGGGGTGGTGGTCCGGTACCACGAGATCGTGTGCCTGGTCGCCGCCGTCGCGATCGCGGCCGGGCTGCGGGTGCTGTTCACCCGCAGCCGGGTCGGCGTGGTGATGCGCGGGTCCGTCGACGACCCGGACCTGCTGCGGCTGAACGGCCACGACCCGGAGCGCGCCGCGATGCTGTCGTGGGCGCTCGGGTCGACGCTGGCCGTCCTCGCCGGGGTGCTGATCGTGCCCATCAGCGGCGGCGGGCTGGACGCCAACGCGCTGACGCTGCTGGTGATCGACGCGTTCGCGGCGGCGATGTTCGGGCGGCTGCGCAGCATCCCCCGGACGTTCGCCGGCGCGATGGTGCTCGGCCTGGCCGCGAACTACGTGCTGGCCTACCTGCCGTCGGCGGGCACGTTCACCGGCAACCTGCGCGTCTCGCTGCCGATGATCATCTTGTTCGTGGTGCTGGTGGTGCTGCCCCAGGACCGGCTGCGCGGGGCCGCGATCCGGACCCGCGAGCGGTACCGGCCGCCGACCGTCCGGTCCGCGGCGGTGTGGGGGCTCGTGCTGGTCGCGGTGGTCTACCTCTACAGCCTGCTGCTGTCGGACGGCGCCGTCACCACGTTCTCGCTCGGCATGACGTTCGCGATCATCGCGCTGTCGCTGACCGTCCTCACCGGCTACGCGGGCGAGCTGAACCTCGCGCCGCTGGCGTTCGGGGCGGTCGCGACGGTGGTGGCGTTCCACTTCGGCGTGCAGGGCAGCGGGCTCGGAGCCCGGACGAACCTCCAGGGCGTGCTGCTCGGCGTCGCGGCGGCGGCGCTGGTCGGCGGGCTCGTCGCGCTGCCGGCGCTGCGGCTGCGCGGCCTGTACCTGGCGCTCGCGACCATGGCGTTCGGCGAGTTCCTGTCGAACATGGTGCTGCGCGACACCACCGAGCACGAGCTGTTCGGGATGAGGTTCACCCTCTTCCCGGACGGGGCGCTCGTCGTCCCGCCCCTCAAGGCCGGCCCGCTGGACCTGCGGAACGGGACGACCTCCCTGATGACCGCGACCGTGCTGTTCGCGCTCATCGCCGTCGGGCTCGCGGCGCTGCGCGGCAGCGGCTACGGCCGGCGCCTCGCGGCGATGAAGGACAGCCCGGCGGCGACGGCGATGCTCGGGCAGAACCTCGTCCGGCTGAAGCTCAGCGTCTTCATGATCTCCGCGGCGATCGCGGGGCTCGGCGGCGTGCTGATGTCGGCGGCGACCGGGACCGTCGCGCAGGAGAACTTCTCGTTCACCGGCAGCCTCGCCCTGCTCATGCTCGTCGTGGTGGCGGGCATCGGCTACCTCAGCGGCGCCCTGTTCGGCGGGCTGATGGCGGGCGTCGGCTCGGCCGTCCTCGTCTCCACGCTCGGCGACCTGGCCCTGGAGAACGAGGGCATGGCCACCGTCTACCGGGCACTCGGCCACCTCGTCCTCGTCGGGACGGCGCTGGTCGGGATGGGCGTCGGCCGGAACCCGAGCGGGTTCGTCCACGACCTCGTCGACGGCTACCGGGCGATCCGGACCGCGCGCCCGCCGCTGTTCGGGGCGGGGGCGCTCGGCGCCGTCCTGTACGTCCTCGCGCTGACCGGCGTGATCGGCACGTGGACGTTCGCGCTGGCCGCGCTGTGCGTCGTCCTGCTGCTGCCCGCCGTGGGCCGCGCCTACCTGGAGGAGGGGCGCAAGGCCCGCCCGGTGCCGCTGGAGCTCGCCGGCGTGGACGAGCCCTACACCGACGAGCTGCGCGTCCGCCTCGACCGCGAACTCGGCCTGAAGGGAACGGTCAATGCCTGAGAGCCCGCCCCTGCTCGCGACCCGCGGCGTCACCGTCCGGTTCGGCGGCAACACCGCCGTGGACGACGTGAGCCTCACCATGGACGAAGGCCGCATCACCGGGCTCATCGGCCCGAACGGCGCGGGCAAGACCACGATGTTCAACACCATGACCGGCCTGCAGAGGCCCGCGTCCGGCCAGGTGCTCCTGGACGGGGACGACATCACCCGGCTGTCCCCGGCCAGGCGCGCCCGGCGCGGCATGGCGCGGACGTTCCAGCGGCTGGAGCTGTTCCTGTCGCTGTCCGTGCGCGACAACGTCCGCGTCGCGGGCGACGTCCTGCGCGCCACGACCCGCAAACGGTTCGACCTGGACGAGGAGACCGACCGCGTCCTGGAGCGCACGGGCCTCACGGACGTCGCCGACCGCGACGTGTCCGACATCCCGATCGGGCGGGCCCGGGTCGTGGAGGTGGCGCGCGCGCTGATGACCTCGCCGCGCGTGCTGCTGCTGGACGAGCCCGCCTCCGGCCAGACCGAGCGCGAGACGGAGGCGTTCGCCGGGATGCTCACCGGCCTCGCCGCCGAAGGGCTCGCGATCTGCCTGGTCGAGCACGACCTGCCGCTGGTCATGCGGCTGTGCTCGACCATCCACGTCCTCGACTACGGCGCGCTGATCGCCTCCGGCTCCCCGCGGGAGATCAAGGAGTCGCCGGAGGTCATCGCCGCCTACATCGGCACCGAGGAGGCGAGTCATGCCTGAACCGGACACGACCACCGGACCGGCCGCCGCCGCGTCCCCGGAACCGCTGCTCGAACTGAGGGGGATCCGGGCGGGCTACGGCGCCATCGAGGTCCTGCACGGCGTCGACCTGGCGCTGCGGCCCGGCTCGCTACTGGCGCTGCTCGGCCCGAACGGCGGAGGCAAGTCGACCACGATGCGGGTGTGCGCGGGCCTGCACCCGCCGACCGGCGGGGACCTGCTGTTCGCCGGGCGCAGGGTGAACGGCGTCTCGGCGCAGGACGCGGCGCGCCTCGGCGTCTGCGCCATCCCCGAGGGCCGCGGGATCTTCCCCAACCTGACGGTGCGGGAGAACCTGTGGGCCGCCACCGGGACCGGCGCCCGGCTGGAGGACCTGGAGGAGCGGGCCTACGCCCGCTTCCCGATCCTCGGCGAGCGCCGCCACCAGCTCGCCGGATCCATGTCCGGCGGCGAGCAGCAGATGCTCGCGCTGTCGCGCGCGCTCGGCAGCGACCCCGCGGTGCTGCTGCTCGACGAGCTGTCCATGGGCCTCGCGCCCATGATCGTCACCCGGATGTACGAGACGGTCGCCGAGCTGGTCGAGGGCGGCCTGTCGGTGCTGGTCGCGGAGCAGTTCGCCCGCGCCGTCCTGCCGATCGCCGACACCGCCGCGCTGATGCTGCACGGGCGCGTGGTGGCGGCCGGCCCGCCCGCCGAGATCGAAGACCGGCTGTCCAGCGACTACCTGGGAGGTTGACCCCATCATGCTCACTGAGGAACGGCGCCAGCGGTTCAAGGACGACGTCGCGAAGCAGCGGCTGAAGACCGACGGGTCCCGGTTCGACGGGGCGGCGCGGATCGCCGGGATCCTGGCCATGGTCGCCGGCGTCGCCGGGACCCTCGTCGCCTACAACGTCTCCCTCACCAAGGACGACCTGCGGGACGTGGGCTCGCTGCAGACGCTCGCCATCGGCTTCCTGGCGGTGACCGTCCTCGGCGCGGCCCTCTACCTGGCCGCCGCCGTGACCCGCGTCCTGCGCCTGTGGCTGCTGCGCCAGCTCGTGGAGCAGCAGTCCCAGACCGACCAGATCGCCGCCGCGCTGCGCCGGGACGCCTAGCGGCGCCACCGGAGGCGGCCCGTCGCTCCCAGTCAGCGGGATGTCTGGAGTGCCCGGACATCCCGCTGATTAACGTCTAGTCCGGATGGAGGACTTTCAATGAATCACCCGACCCGCCTGCGGGGGGGCGACCCCCCGCACCCCCCGGCAACCGCCCCGAAGCCCGACGTGTTCGAGCCCGCGAAACTCGGCCCGGTCACGCTGCGGAACCGCACGATCAAGGCGGCGACGTACGAGGGGCTGACCAAGGACGGCCAGGTCACCGACGCGCTGATCGACTTCCATGTCCGGCACGCGCGCGGCGGCGTGGGGATGACCACCGTCGCGTACTGCGCGGTCGCGCCCGAGGGCCGCACCGACCGCCGGCAGATCCACTGGCGGGACGAGGCGATGCCCGGCCTGCGCAGGCTCACCGAGGCCGTGCACGCGGAGGGGGCGGCCGTCCAGGCGCAGATCGGGCACGCCGGCCCGGTCGCCAACCCCAAGAGCAACGGGCTCCCCGCGCTCGCGCCCAGCCGCCACTTCCACCTGACCACGCAGACCGTCGCGAGGGCCGCCACCCACGCGGACCTCCAGCGCGTCGTCGAGGCGCACGGCCGCGCGGGCCGGATGGCGGTCGAGGCGGGATTCGACTCCATCGAGATCCACATGGGGCACAACTACCTGACGAGCTCGTTCCTCAGCCCCAAGGTCAACCACCGCAAGGACGAGTACGGCGGGTCGCTGGAGAACCGCGCCCGGCTGGCGCGCGACATCGGCCGCGCCGTCCGCGACGCCGTCGGCGACCGCATCGCGATCACCGCGAAGCTCAACATGGACGACGGCGTGCCCGGCGGCTTCTGGATCGACGAGGCCATCCAGGTCGCCCGGTGGCTGGAGGCCGACGGCACGGTCGACGCGCTCCAGATGACCGCGGGCAGCTCCCTGCTCAACCCCATGTACCTGTTCAAGGGCGACGCGCCGCTGCACGAGTTCGCCTCCGTCATGAAGCAGCCGACCAAGCTCGGGATCAAGCTGATCGGCAAGCACTTCCTGAAGTCCTACCCCTACGAGGACCTCTACCTGCTGAGGGACGCCCGGCAGATCCGCGCGGCGGTGAAGCTGCCGATGATCCTGCTGGGCGGCGTCACCGACCGGGCGGGCATGGACACCGCGATGGCGGAGGGCTTCCAGTTCGTCGCGATGGCCCGCGCCCTGCTGCGCGAGCCCGACCTGATCAACCGGATCGAGGACGAGCCCGCGACCGAGTCGCTGTGCATCCACTGCAACAAGTGCATGACCGCGATCTACGGCGGCACCCACTGCGTCCTGTCCACCGAGCCGGCCTGGGGTGCCGCGGGTGCGTGACGAGACCATCGCGGCGATGCTGCTGGCCCGGCTGGGCGACGCCCGGCCCGGCCTGCGCAGCCGCGAGCGGACGTGGACCTGGGACGAGGTCGTCCGGGAGAGCGCGGCCCGCGCGTCGCTCGCCCGCGAACTGCGCCGGGACGGGCCGTTCCACATCGGCGTCCTGCTGGAGAACGTCCCGGAGTACGTCCTGTGGCTCGGGGCGGCGGCGCTCGGCGGCGCGACGATCGTCGGCATCAACTCCACCCGGACCGGCGCCTACCTGGAGCAGGAGGTCCGGCACACCGACCTCCAGCTCGTCGTCACCGACCGGGCCGGGCTGGAGCTGCTGGACGGCCTCGACATCGGCGTCCCGCGCGACCGCTTCCTGCTGGTCGACGACGACGGCTACCCGGCCCTGGTCGCCGCCCACGCCTGCGAGCCCGAGCCCGATGCGTCGATCACGCCGGAGACGCAGATGCTCCTGCTGTTCACCTCGGGCACGACCGGCGCGTCGAAGGCGGCGCGCTGCTCGCAGGGCCGGCTCGCCGAGCTCGGCCGGAACAACAGCGCCAAGTACGACGTCAAGGGCGAGGACGTCAGCTACTGCCCGATGCCGCTGTTCCACGGCAACGCGCTGATGGCGCTGTGGGCGCCGTCGCTCGCGGTCGGCGCGACCGTCGTCCTGGCGAGGAGGTTCTCCGCGTCCGGGTTCCTGCCGGACGTCCGATACTACGGCGCGACGTTCTTCACCTACGTCGGCAAGGCGATCGGCTACGTCCTCGCCACCCCCGAGAAGCCGGACGACGGCGACAACACGCTGACGCACGGGTTCGGGACGGAGGCGTCCCCCGAGGACAAGGCCGAGTTCCTGCGCCGCTTCGGCGCGCGGCTGGTCGAGGGCTACGGGTCCAGCGAGAGCGCCGGCATGATCAAGCGGGATCCGCAGGCGCCGCCGAGCGCGCTCGGCCGCCCTGCCCACGACGGCGTCCGCGTCGTCAACCCCGAGACGCGCGAGACCTGCGCGCCCGCCGTGCTGGACCGGCACGGCCGCGTCACCAACGCCGAGGCCGCCGTCGGGGAGATCGTTGACGTGCACGGCGCGGCCAGGTTCGAGGGCTACTACAACAACCCCGAGGCCGACGCCGAGCGGGTGAGGCACGGGTGGTACTGGACCGGCGACCTCGGCTACGTCGACGGCGACGGGTTCCTGTACTTCGGCGGCAGGTCCGGCGACTGGATCCGGGTGGACTCGGAGAACATCTCCGCGCTGCTCACCCAGAACGTCGTCCGCCGCCACCCGAAGATCGTGGACGCGGTCGCGTTCGGGGTGCCGGACCCGCGCTCCGGCGACCAGGTGATGGCGGCGATCGAGATCCCCGAGGGCGTCGCGTTCGAGGACCTGGACCTGCCCGCCTTCCTGGCCCGCCAGGACGACCTCGGCACCAAGGGGGCGCCGCGCTTCGTGCGCGTCTCGCACGCGCTGCCGACGACCGGGTCGGGAAAGCTCAAGAAGAAGGAGCTGCAGCTCGACGGCTGGCGCACGTCCGACCCCGTGTTCCGGTGGGCGGGCCGGGGCTCGCCGGAGTACGTCCCGATGACCGAGGCGGACAAGGCCGCGCTCCGCGAGGAGTTCACCGCCGCGGGCCGCGGGCGCTTCCTCCCCTGACCGAGAAAGGGCATGTATGGATCTGCGTGAGTCCGAGGCGCATCGCGAGCTGCGCGCGGAACTGAGGGCGTACTTCGCGGGCCTGCTGCCCGAGGACGTGCGGCGCCGCGCCGGCGAGCAGGGCGTGGGCGGCGAGCGGTTCCGCGAGATCGTCAAGATGCTCGGCAACGACGGCTGGCTCGGCTACGGCTGGCCGGAGGAGTACGGCGGGCAGGGCAGGTCGATCGCCGAGCAGTACGTGTTCTTCGACGAGGTGCAGCGCGCCGGGCTGCCGTTCCCGTTCGTCACCGTCAACACGGTCGGCCCCACGCTGATGCGGTTCGGCACCGACGAGCAGAAGCGCAGGTACCTTCCCGGCATCCTGTCGGGCGACATCGTCTTCGCGATCGGCTACACCGAGCCCGACGCCGGGACCGACCTCGCCTCGCTGCGCACCAGGGCCGTCCGCGACGGCGACCGGTACGTCGTCGACGGCAGCAAGGTCTTCACCAGCGGCGCCAACACCGCCGACCACATCTGGCTCGCGGCGCGCACCGACCCGGACGCGCCGAAGCACAAGGGCATCTCGATCCTGATCGTCCCGACCGACGCCGACGGGTTCTCCTGGAGCCCGATCCCGACGGTCGGCGGGATGGTCGTCACGGCGACGTACTACAACGGCGTCCAGGTCCCCGCGTCGTCGGTGGTCGGGGAGGTCGACGGCGGCTGGAGCCTGATCACCACGCAGCTCAACCACGAGCGCATCGGGCTCGCCGCGCTCGGCGGCCGGATGATCCGGCTGTGGGAGGACGTCCGCGACTGGGCGCGCGGGAACGGGGTGATCGACCTGCCGTGGGTGCGGGCCGACCTCGCCCGCACGCACGCCCGGCTGGAGGCGATGCGGCTGATGAACTGGAAGATGACGATGGCGGTGGAGGCCGGGACGCTGACCGGCGCGCAGGCCGGCGCCGCCAAGTCCTACGGGACCGAGACGCACATCGACGTCCAGCGGACGCTGACCGGGATCCTCGGCGCCGCCGGACGGATCCGCCCCGAGTCGCCGGGGGCCGTGCTGCACGGGCAGATCGAGCAGCTGTCGCGGCAGGGCATCGTCAACACCTTCGGCGGCGGCGTCAACGAGGTGCTGCGCGACATGGTCGCCGTCCAGGGACTGGGTCTGCCGAGGTCGAGGCGGTCATGAGCGGGAACGGCGAGGAGTACGAGGCGCGGCTCCGGGCGTGGGTCGGGCGGCCCTACGGCGCGCGGCGGGACGGGCAGGACCCGGTGAACGTCCCCATGATCCGGCACTGGGTCGAGGCCATGGAGGACGGCAACCCCGTCTACCTGGACGAGGAGGCCGCCCGGGCGACCGGCCGCGACGGCGTCGTGGCGCCCGCGTCGATGATGCAGGCGTGGACGATGCGCGGGTACGCCGCGTCCGTCCGCGCCGACCCCGCGGGTCCCGACGAGCTGACCGAGCTGCTGGCCGAGGGCGGCTACACCTCCGTCGTCGCCACCGACTCGGAGTTCGAGTTCCACCGGGAGCTGGTGCCGGGCGACCGCGTCAGCGTCGAGGAGACCGTCGAGTCGATCTCCCCGGAGAAGAAGACCGCGCTCGGCGCGGGACGCTTCGTCAGCACGGTCAAGACCTACCGGGACGGGGCTGGGGAGGTCGTCGCCACGCAGCGGTGGCGCCTCCTGCGGTTCCGCCCCGCCGACAAGCCCGCCCCGGGGCCGGCGGAGAAGCCCGCTGAGAAGAAGGCCCTGCGCCCGCGCCCGGCGATCAACCTGGACAACGCGTTCTGGTTCGAGGCGGCGCGCGAGCACCGGCTCGTCATCCAGCGCTGCGCCGACTGCAAGTCGCTGCGGCACCCGCCGGGGCCGTGCTGCCCGCAGTGCGGCTCGTTCGACTGGGACACCGTCCAGGCGTCGGGCGACGGCCACGTCTACAGCTACGTCGTCAACCACCACCCGCGCCACCCCGCGTTCGACTACCCGCTCGTCGTCGCCGTGATCGAGCTGGCCGAGGGGACGCGCCTCATCGCGAACATGACCGGGGTCGCGCCGGAGGACGTCGAGATCGGCATGCCCGTCGTCCTCGACTGGATCGACCCGGACCCCGACCTGTCCCTGCCGGCGTTCCGCCCCGCCGGACCGTCCCACACTGTCAAGGAGCGCTGATGGACTTCACGCTTGGCGAAGAGCTGGAGGCGGTCAGGGACCTCGCCCGGCAGATCTTCACCGACCGCGCCACGCAGGCGCGGATCAAGGACGCCGAGGCGTCCGAGCGCGGGTACGACGAGGGCCTGTGGGCCGAGCTCGGCGAGACGGGCCTGCTCGGCGTCGCGCTGCCCGAGGCCGCGGGCGGCGCGGGCCTCGGCGCCGCCGGCCTGGCCGTCCTGCTGGAGGAGCAGGGCCGCACCGTCGCCCCCGTCCCGGTCTGGCCCGCCGTCGTCGCCGCGCTCACGCTCGCCGCGCACGGCGAGGACGTCCCCGCGTCCTTCGCGGACGGGACGTCGCGGCCGACCGTCGCGCTGGAGGAGTTCGCCCCCGCCGACCCCGCGGCGCCGCGCTGCGCCGCCGTCCGCGACGGCGCGAACTGGCTGCTGACCGGCACGAAGGCCGCCGTCCCGACGCCGTTCGGAGCGAGCCACGTCCTCGTCTCGGCCGTCTCGCCGGAGGGGCCCGGCCTGTTCCTGCTGGAGACCTCGGCCGCCGGTGTGGCGTGGGAGCGTGCGGAGACCACCAGCCGCGACGCCGCCGGGCACCTGACCCTCGACGGCGCTCCGGCGCACGCCCTTCCGGACGGCGCCCTCGCCACGGCGCTGCGGCTGACCCGCGTGTCCCTGGCCGCCGTCCAGGTCGGCGTCGCGGAGGGCGCGCTGCGCATGGCCGCCGACTACCTGTCGGGCCGCGAGCAGTTCGGCCGCCCGCTCGCCACCTTCCAGGCCGCCCAGCACCAGCTCGCCGACTGCTACATCGAGATCGACGCGCTGCGCGTCTGCCTCGGGCACGCCCTGTCGCTGATCGACGCCGGGGAGGACGCCGAGAGCGCCGTCCTGGTCGCCAAGTGGTGGTCGGACGAGGGCGGGCTGAACGTCGTGCACCGCGTCCAGCACCTGCACGGCGGCATCGGCGTGGACGTCGACTACCCGGTGCACCGCCACTTCCTGTGGGGCAAGCAGATCTCCGGGACGCTCGGCGGCGCGTCCTTCGACCTGGAGCTCCTGGGGGCGGCCCTGTGATCGGGGAGGTGGTGAGCCGGGGATACGAGGAGGTGGCGGTGGGGGAGGAGCTCCCCGAGCTGAGCATTCCCCTGACCCGCACGATGATCGTCGCGACCGCGCTGGCGAGCCGCGACTACCAGGACGTCCACCACGACCCGTCGCTCGCCGTCGAGCGCGGCTCCCGGGACGTCTTCATGAACATCCTGACGACGAACGGGCTCGTCGACCGGTACGTGACGAGCTGGGCCGGGCCCGCCGCCGTCGTGAAGGCGATCAGGATCAGGCTGGGCGCGCCCAACTACCCGGGCGACACGATGGTGCTGACCGGGACGGTCGCGGCCAAGGACGACTCCGGCCGCCGGGTCGAGATCGCCGTGCGCGGCGTCAACGCGATCGGCCCGCACGTCACCGGCACCGTCGTGGTCGAACTGCCCGCCGCGGGAACACAGGCCGTCGAAGCGCGGGCCGTCGAAGCGCGGGCCGTCGAAGCGCGGGCCGTCGAAGCACAGGGGAGCGGCGCATGAGCGTGCTGCCAGGGGCGGCCGCGGTCGCCGGGATCGGCGCCACCGAGTTCTCCAAGGAGTCGGGCCGCAGCGAGCTTCGGCTGGCCTGCGAGGCGGTCCTCGCCGCCATCATGGACGCGGGGCTCCAGCCGTCCGACGTGGACGGCATGGTGACCTTCACCGCCGACACCAGCTCCGAGATCCACATCGCGCGCAACCTCGGCATCGGCGAGCTGAAGTTCTTCTCCCGGATCGGGCACGGCGGCGGCGCGGCGTGCGGCATCGTCCAGCAGGCGGCGATGGCCGTCGCGACCGGCGTCGCCGACGTCGTCGTGTGCTACCGCGCGTTCAACGAGCGGTCCGGCACCCGCTACGGCCTCGGGCAGGCCGACCGCCCGATGGACGTCAGCGCCGACAGCGCCGCCTACGCGTGGATGAACCCGTTCGGGCTATCGACCCCCGCCCAGTGGGTCGCGATGTTCGCCCGCCGCTACATGCACGAGTACGGCGCGACCAGCGAGGACTTCGGCCGCATCGCCGTCGTCGACCGCAGGCACGCCGCCGCGAACCCGGCCGCGTGGTTCTACGGGCGGCCGATCACGCTGGAGGACCACCAGGCGTCCCGGTGGATCGCCGAGCCGCTCCGGCTGCTGGACTGCTGCCAGGAGAGCGACGGCGGTCAGGCCCTCGTCGTCGTCTCCGCCGAGCGCGCCCGCGACCTCCCGCACCGGCCCGCCGTGATCTGGGGCGCGGCGCAGGGGTCCGGCAACGACCAGCACATGATGACCAGCTACTACCGCTCGGAGATCACCGGTATCCCGGAGATGGGCCTGGTGGGACGGCAGCTCTACGGGCAGTCGCGGCTCACCCCGGCCGACGTCCAGGCCGCGATCCTCTACGACCACTTCACGCCGCTCGTCCTCCCGCAGCTGGAGGAGCTGGGCTTCTGCGCGAAGGGCGAGGGCAAGGACTTCGTCGCCGACGGCAACCTGGAGCTCGACGGCCGGCTCCCGGTCAACACCCACGGCGGCCAGCTCGGCGAGGCCTACATCCACGGGATGAACGGCATCGCCGAGGCCGTCCGGCTCGTGCGCGGCACCTCGGTGAACCAGCCGGGGGACGTCCACAACGTCCTCGTCACCGCCGGCACGGGCGTCCCGACCAGCGGCCTGATCCTCGGAGCGGACGAATGACCCATGAGTGGCAGGGGCGGTCGCTCGGCGCCCGGACGGTGGCCTACGACGAGACGCGGCCCATCCTCTACGCGCTCGCGGTGGGGGCGGGGGCCGCGGACCTCGACCTGGTGTTCGAGGAGAGGCTGCGCGTCCTGCCGACGTTCGTGCTGACCCTCGCCCAGTGGGCGCCGGACGTCCTGGGCTCGGCGGGCGCGTTCGACGTGCGGACGGCCGTTCACGGGACGCAGCGCCTCCGCGTCCTGAAGCCGCTGCCGCGCTCCGGCTCGGTGGAGATGAGCGCACGCGTCACCGACGTGTGGGACAAGGGCTCCGCGGCCGTCTTCGACGTGGCGGTCGAGAGCGAGTACTTCGAGGCGACGTGGTCGCTGTTCGCGCCGGGGAGCGGCGGTTTCGGGGGCGAGCGGGGCCCGTCGTCGCGCCGCCGTCCCGAGGCCGTCCCGGACGGCGTGCTGACCGTCGCCACCGCGTCGCGGCAGGCGGCGCTCTACCGGCTGCTCGGCGACCGCCACCACCTGCACATCGATCCGGAGGCGGCGAAGGCGGCCGGGATGCCGCGTCCGATCATGCACGGCCTGTGCACGCTCGCGGCCGTCACCCTCCCGCTCGCCGAGTCCCTCGGCGCCCACCCCGCCGACCTGGCCGAGCTCGAAGGCCGCTTCGCCGCACCCGTCTTCCCCGGCGACGCGCTCCAGGTGAGCACCTGGCGGGACGGCGACGGCGGAGCGGTCCTGTTCGAGGCGGCCGTGGACGGGACGACGGTCATCTCGGGCGGACGCGCCCGCTTCGGCGCGGCCCGCTAGGCGGCGGCGCGCTCGCCCGCCGCTTCGGGGACGACGCCGAAAGCGTTCTCGCGATCGTGAGGCTCCGGGCGCCTTGCCTCGCGCCCGAACCGGGCTTTGCCCGGGGCTGGGCCCGGAGTTCAACAACTCTTCATCCGCCGTCACGGAAGCGGCAGCGCCTGTTTCGTCGCAGCTCAGAGGCCTTCGGTCGGCGATAGACGTCAGCTTCCGACCAACGGCGGCAGTGCGCATGAGCAAAGCGTGACATTTATTCGTATTTGTCGAAAATGTCACCGTCGCAGTGCCGTCGTTCCCGCTCCCCCTCGGGGTTCCAGCCCCGGCCCGGGGACGACCGCGGAAAGGCATCCCGATGCGACGACTTCTCACGTTCGCGCTCCCCGCCGCCCTGAGCGCGGCCCTGCTCGGCGCGGCGGCCTCGCCCGCGTCCGCGACCCCGCCCGGCATCCCGTCCGCCGCCACGGCCGCGGGCCGCCTGGCGACCCTGACCGTGGCCGCCGAGTCGCACGGGAGCACCTACGACCGCTCCCTGTTCCCGCACTGGATCATCATCTCCGGGACGTGCAACACCCGCGAGACCGTCCTGAAGCGGGACGGCACGAACGTCACCACGGACTCCGCGTGCGCCGCGACGTCCGGCAGGTGGTTCTCGCCCTACGACGGCGCCACCTGGACGCAGGCGTCCGACCTGGACATCGACCACATGGTGCCGCTCTCCGAGGCGTGGGCGTCCGGCGCCTGGTCCTGGACGACCTCCCGCCGCCAGTCGTTCGCCAACGACCTCGCCGGCCCCCAGCTGTGGGCGGTGACCGACAACGTCAATCAGGCGAAGAGCGACAAGGACCCGGCCGAGTGGCAGCCCTCGGTCACCTCCTTCCGCTGCACCTACGCCCGCGCCTGGATCCAGGTGAAGTGGTCCTGGGGCCTGACGGTGGACAGCTCGGAGAGGAGCGCCCTCACCACGATGCTCGGCACCTGCTGACCGATCGCCCCACCGCTCCGGCGCCCGCGGGAAGCCTCCCCGCGGGCGCCGGAGCGGCGCGGGCCTTCAGCCCGCGCGGGTGAGAACGGCCCGCCTCTGCGACGTCATCCGGCGCGGTGGCGGAGCAGGGCGGTGGCGATGGCTACCTGGGCGGGGCCCAGGGCGGTCTCGCCGTCCTCGACGTCCCACAGCGCGTTCTGCAGAACGCGGCCGAGCGTCCAGCCGGTGGCCCGCTTCCGGTCCAGGCCGAGGGCCTCGGTGAGCAGGTCGAAGCGGCGCAGGACCGTCCGTGTGATCGCACCGCTCGCCACCACCTCCTCCCAGCGGTTGTCCAGCGCCGGCAGCAGGTCGAATCCGGGGTCGCCGGCGAGGGGCTTGGGATCGATGGCCAGCCAGGGCTCCCGCTCGGCGGCGAGGACGTTGTCGTAGTGCAGGTCCCAGTGCAGCAGGCGGTCGCCGGGTTCGCCGACCAGTTCGGCCACGGCCGAGGCGCACGTCCGCACCAGCCGCCGGTCGGCCGGGTCGCGCAGCGCGGGCACGGCCCCGGGAACCTCGTCGAGCATGGCGGCGGCGATGTCGGCCAGGCGGCGCAGCCCCTCGGGCGCGGGCGCCGCGACCAGGCGCACCAGCAGCTCGGCCAGCACGCCGACGGCGGTGTCGTCGTCGGCCACCGACGACAGCGGCCGGGCCGCGTCCAGGCGTTCGAGCAGCATCGTGCCGGTGTCCGCGTCGTGGTCGAGCAGGCGCACCGCTCCGTCGCCGTCCCATACGCGCAGGCCGACCGGTTCGGTGGCGTGCTCGTCGGTGACCGGCTGGAGCTTGAGCGCGGCGGGCGTGCCGTCGGCGCGGGTCACCGGCAGCACGAGCGAGGCCATGCCGTGCCGTCCCGGACCGTCCAGGCGCAGGGCCCAGCGCTCCAGGAACGCGTCGGCCAGGTCGGGCAGCGCCGCGATCCAGGCGCGGCCGGACGCGCCGAAGTGCTTGCTGTGCGAGGCGGCGAGCGCCTCGGGAACGTCGATGCGGATCGACGTGCTCATGGTTGACGTCTCCTTCGTGTGCTCCGGTTCAGGTCGCGTGTCACGAAGGAGACGTCGGTGGTGCCCGGCTTCCGGGCAGGGGTCAACGCATGCCGTGAAGCCTACCGGTCTTTCAGGACGGCGCCTCCTCGGCGCCGCGCCACATCCGCAGGTAGACCTCCGCGCCGCGCGCCATGTCCTCGGTGATCTCCGGCCCGCCGACCGCGCGGAGGTCGGCGATCCAGTCCGGGACGAGGCCGTAGTTGGCGACGCCGTCGGTGTTGAGGTCCCAGGTGCGCAGCCCGGCGCGGAGGCGGTCGAGCTTCACCGCCGGGTCGATCGGCGACGTGAAGGGGTAGCGCAGTGGACCCGCGTCCCCGCCCGTGCGGGGCTCCGGCAGCGCGCCCATGCCGTTGGCGTCGAGCCCGTACCCGTAGCCGAACAGGCGGGCGGGATCGCGCTGGGCCTTGTCCCGCCGCCACTCGGCGGTGAACCGGTCGGCCGCGCTGCCGTACCCGGCCACCATGCCGCCGAGCCGGTAGACGCGGGGCAGGTAGGTCGCGTCCATCCAGCTGTGGGACGAGACGACGCCCGGGTACCGCGCGGCCTCGAGGATGCCGAGGGTCCGGCCGGCGGCCTTCACGCTCATGTGGTCGACCTCGACGATCATGTGCCGCTTCATCATCCCCTGCACCATGTACGCGCCGAGGTCGCTGAGCCCCCGGACGTTGCAGTGCGGCCCGCTCGGATAGATCGGGAGCGTGATCCCCGCCATCCCGAGCAGCTTCAGGATCGGCTGGAGGGCGTCGCCGACCTCGCCCGCCGGGGCGATCGTGTTGTCGTGGGCGGGGCCGGTGCACGTCTCGGCCTGCCAGAACCGCCCGGTGCCGACGAAGTTGGCGAGGTTGACGAACGCTCCCGCCACCCCGCCGTCGAACCGCACGCCGCACAGCGCGTTGTCGTACTTGTGGCACACGAACATCGAGGCCACGCCGAGGCTCCGCGCCTCGTCCAGCCCCCGGTCGATGTCGGCGCGCGTGCAGGCCGGGGCGCCGTCGACGAGCCGGCAGCCGAACGGCTCGGAGGTCTCGATGCCGAGGACGACGGCGAGCTTGCCGTCCTCGATGACCCGGCGGGCGTCCGCCGAGTCGCGCACGATCCGGAACCAGCCCTTGCCGGGGCCGCCGCTGCGCTCGTCGATGAAGGACTGCATCTCCCGCATCCGCTGCGCCTGGAGCCGGATGCCCGCCATCTCGTCGCAGGGGTTGCGCTTGAGCGGATAGATCTCGCAGAGCTGCCGGTTGTCCACCAGGTGGTTGACGAGGACGCGCTGCCCGGCCCGCCAGGACCGCTCCAGCCACTCGTAGTACACCTGCTGGTGGGTGCGGGAGTCGTAGGCGGGCCAGTCCTTGAACGTCGGCCAGCCGGTCGGGTCGTGGGTCCCGAACGGGGTGCCGTACCGGTTGAAGTTCTCCCACCAGGCGAGCACGCCGTTGCCGGCGTGGTCGGGGCAGTCGCGCAGCGCCTCCTGGATGCCGCGCGGGTCGAACGGCTTGCCGCACATGAGCGCGCCGCCGAACGCCTCGTACGCCATCAGGTGGCTGTGGGCGTCGACGTAGCCGCGCACCTCGCGCGGCTCGCCCTCCGCGTGCGCGCGGGGGACGGGCAGGAAGGCGAGCAGGAGAACGAGGAGGATCGGAACGCGGGTGGCACGGCGGACGGGCATGGGGGCACCTCGGCCGGGGGAGACGTCCAGTGGCTCTCCGCCGAGTGAAACACCGATCCGGCAAAATGTGAATAGTCCTCACATCGTGGCCGGTCAGCCCGGGTCCCTCAGGAGAGCGCGGTTAGGGGAACTCCGCCGCGAGCCGGTTGCTGAACCGGGCGAGCAGGGCGCTCTGGGACGTCTCCGGGACCAGCCGGCCGACCAGCGGCGGGATGCGCCAGTTCGCGGGATTGCGCCGCGCCATGCGGGAGACCAGGGAGATCTTCGGGTGGCGGGCCCTCTCGTAGGCGCGCAGCCCGGACGCCGGGTCACCCGCCCCGGCGAGTTCGCGGCCGAGGACCCAGGCGTCCTCAAGCGTCTGGTTGGCGCCCTGCCCGAGGGTGGGCGGCATGGTGTGCGCGGCGTCGCCGACCAGGGTGACCCGGCCCTCGCCCCAGACCTCGCGCACCTTGTTCCAGTGGTGCCCGAAGAACTCGACGTCGCCGTCGGCCGCGGCGGCGAGCACCTCCGGCACGGGGGACGCCCAGTGCCCGAAGCGCCGCCGCAACTCGGCGAGGGGGGACGCGGGCCGCGGGTCGCCGGGCGTCCAGCGCAGGTCGAACCACCACTGGAGCAGGCCGCCGCCCGCGGGCATGAGCCCGCACGCCCCCTCCCGTCCGGTGATCATGAGGTGGCGGTGGGTGCCGGTCAGCTCGATCCCGATCGGGCCGAGCCCCTGCCAGGTGCCGAACGCCGCGGGCCGCACGGCGCCGTCGCCCCACAGTTGACGCCGCACCACCGAGTGGTGGCCGTCCGCTCCGATCAGCAGGTCCCCGGTGTCGGTCGATCCGTCGTCGAAGGAAGCCGTGACGCGGTCGCCGTCCTGGGTCAGGCCCGTGCAGGCCGCGCCGTGGCGGACGAGGTCCTCCGGCAGGCCGGCGGCGAGCCGTCCGAGCAGGTCGCGGCGGGCGATGGCCTTCGTCTCGAAGCCGTAGCGGGACGCGGCGTGCGCGATGTCCTGCCCGGTGCGCAGCCGCCCGGTGGACGTGAGGGCGTCGATCCGGTCGATGCGGTTGCCGGCGCCGTCCAGCGTCACGCCGAGGTCGTGCAGGACGGCGTTGCCGTTGCTCCAGATGAGCACCGCCTTGCCGCCCGTCCGGGGCCCGGGCGCCTGCTCGTGGACCCGCACCTCGTGGCCCGCGGCGAGCAGCGCGCGCGCGACGGCCAGGCCGCCCACCCCCGCGCCGATGACGAGGATCTCCATATCCCCTCCAAAGTGAAGTATCTCCGATACGAAGATACATCGCCCCGGAGTATCCTGCGCGGGTGGGTGCCGAACGGGCGGGAGAGGACGTCTTCCGCGAATTCCTGATCGCGGTCCTCCTCCACAACGAGGCGGTCGCCGACCGGCTCGGCCTGCGGCCCCTCGACGTCGCCGCCGTGATCCTGCTGGAGATGCGCGGCCCGCTGCCGGTGGGCGCGATCTCCGAGGAGCTCCGGCTGCCGTCCGCCTCGGCGACCCGGCTGGTCGACCGGCTGGAGAAGGCCGGTTACGCGCGGCGCGTCCGCGGCGAGCACGACCGCCGGACGGTCACCGTGGAGCTGGTCGAGGACGGCCTCGACGACTACCGCGCCCTCGCCGCCGGGGCCCGCCGCCACCTGGACGAGGTCGGCGCCCGCTACTCCCCGGAGCAGGCGCCGCTGCTGGTGGGCATGCTCGACGGCATCGCCGCGGCCTACCGGACGGCCACGGCCGAAGTGCGCGACGCCTAGCGGACGGCGAGACGGGCCGCGCCTACACCCTCGTTTGCCGGGACGAGACGGATGTACCGGTCACCGGGACGCCGAAGGCCGGGCGGGGGCGCGACCGGGATGATGGTGGCTCATGAGCGAGCTGACGGTTCCGGGGTTGGTGGCGCGGGCGGCGCGGGAGTTTCCGGACGCGGAGGCGGTCGTGGACGGGGACGTCCGGGTCACCTTCGCCGAGCTGCGCGAGCAGGTCCGCCAGGCGACGGGCGCGTTCGTCGGCGCCGGGATCGAGCCGGGGGACCGCATCTCCGTCTGGGCGCCGAACGGCCTGCGCTGGATCGTCACCGTGCTCGGCGCCCTCGGCGCCGGCGCGACGCTCGTCCCGCTGAACACCCGCTACAAGGGTGACGAGGCCCGGTGGCCGCTCTCCAAGGCCGGCGCGAAGATCCTGTTCGTGGAGGACGGGTTCCTCGGCATCGACTACCCCGGCATGCTCGGCGTGGACGGATCCGGCGCCCCCGGGCTCCCCGCGCTGCGGACGGTCGTCACGTTCAACGGCGCCGCGCGCCCGGGAGTGATCTCCTGGGACGACTTCACCGCCAAGGCCGCGCCCCCGGACGAGGCGGAAGCGCGGGCCGCGGCCGTCGCGCCGGACGACGTCGCCGACATCCTGTTCACCTCCGGAACCACCGGCAGGCCCAAGGGCGTCGTGGTCACGCACGAGCAGAACGTCCGCACCTACCGGGCGTGGGCGGGCCGCACCGGCGTCCGGGCGGGCGACCGCTACCTCATCGTGAATCCGATGTTCCACACGTTCGGCTACAAGGCCGGCGTGCTGGCGTGCGTGATCCAGGGCGCCACGATGGTGCTGCAGCGCACGTTCGACGTCCCCGAGACGCTGCGGCTCATCGAGCGGGAGCGGATCACCGTCCTGCCGGGGCCGCCCACCATCTACACCGCCCTCCTGGACGCCCCCGGCCGGGACGAGCGCGACCTGTCGTCCCTGCGGCTGGCGGTGACGGGGGCGGGGGACGTGCCCGTCGCGCTGGTGCGGCGCATCAAGGAGGAGCTGTTCCCCGAGGTCGTGACCGCGTACGGGCTGACCGAGTCGTCCGGCACGGTCACGGCCTGCTCGGTGGACGACGACGACGAGACCATCGCCACCACGTCCGGCAGGCCCATCGCCGACGTCGAGGTCGCGATCGTCGACGGCGACGGCGAGCGGGTCCCGCCCGGGACCGACGGCGCGATCCTCGTGCGCGGCTACAACGTCATGAAGGGCTACCTGGACGACCCGGAGGCGACCGCCGAGACGGTCCGCGACGGCTGGCTCGACACCGGCGACCGCGGGCGCGTCGACGAGCGCGGCAACATCACCATCACCGGGCGCACCAAGGAGATGTTCGTCGTCGGCGGGTTCAACGTGTACCCGGCCGAGGTCGAGAACGTCCTCGCCCGCCACGACGCCGTCGCCGAGTCGGGCGTCGTCGGCGTCCCGGACGCGCGCATGGGCGAGGTGGGGCGCGCCTACGTCCGGCTCCGCCCCGGCAGGACGGCCACGCGGGACGAGCTGGTCGCGCACTGCCGGGAGCGGCTCGCGAACTTCAAGGTCCCCCGGGAGGTCGTCTTCGTGGACGACCTCCCGAAGACCGCGTCCGGCAAGATCTGGCGCGTGAAGCTGAAGGAGCGCCTCTAGAGGGCGGCGACGACCCGCGCCCGGTGCTCGGCCACGGTGCCCCACGCCGAGTACAGGGCCCGCGCCTTGCGGATCCACAGCGACGGGTCGTACTCGTCGGTGTAGCCGATCGCGCCGTGCACCTGGAGCGCGGTCTTGGCCATCCCGTAGGACGCCTCGGACGCGGCGACCTTCGCGGCGGACACGTCCCGCGCGAAGTCCGGCGTCCCGTACGCCAGCGCCGCCCCGAACACCAGCGGGCGGGCGAACTCCAGCTCGACCATCGCGCTCGCCAGATGGTGCTTGATCGCCTGGTACTCGCCGATCGGGCGGCCGAACTGCCGCCGCGTCCTGGCGTACTCGACCGACACCTCCAGCAGCGCCCGCCCGATCCCGACCTGCTGCGCCGCGCACAGCAGCACGCCGAGGTCGGTGAACCCCGCGCCCCCGGGGACGCGGAACAGCCGCCGCGCCGGGTCCAGCGACCGGGCGGCCTCCCCGGCCGCCTTCCGCTCGACGCCGTCGGCGGTGAGCACCAGGTCGGCGACGTCGGCGTCCAGGGCGTGCGGGACGGCGAGCGTCACGACCGCCTCGCCCTCGGCGATGCGCGGCAGCCACGGCGACCCGCCCAGCAGCTCGGCGGCGGCGAGCGTCTCCACGTAGGGGCCGGGCGCGGCGGCCCGCCCCAGCTCCTCCGCGGCGACGGCCAGCTCGACGGGCAGCGGCCCG
>NZ_JBEUPA010000021.1:0-78581 GCF_040492065.1 Actinomadura sp. NPDC000929
TCGGTACCGATGTAGTTGTGGTTGAGCATCCTGGCCTCTTCCTGAGCCAGAACGACAACCCGCCGCGCGCGGTCGGTGAACCTCTCGAACATCTCGTCGCTCCTCACAGAGCGGTTGGGCAGAGTCCGGAACGTCCGGAACTGTCCTTCCGCATGCTAGCCCGCCCCGAGGAGGCCGCCCGGTGCACTCCCACCAGGAGACGTTCCCCAGCTATGCGCTGTTCAGTCTCATCCAACTACCGCATCGGTGCGTCATGTTCCCGCTACGCCCCAAGCGAACGAGGGGCTTTCCGCAGGTCCGTCAAGGCGCGGGCCGAGAGTGCCGAATGGGGGTGGAGTTTCCACCCGCGCGCCCTGTGTACCTCACGGCGGACTCGCCGAACCGCACAGGCGCTACGCCACAAGCGAACGACTCCGTCCCGCGAACGGGGGACGACTCACGGCGCCAACGGCGAACGGCCCGCCTCGCGAACGAAGACGGGCCGCGTGCGGTCCGGGCGGGATCAGTTGGCCGCCTCGTACTGCTCGATCACGTGGGCCGGGATGCGGCCGCGCTCATTGACCTTGATGCCGTTGTTCTTGGCCCAGGCGCGGATCTCGGCGCTGCGCTCACGGCTGGACGCGCCGCGCTGCCGGCGGCGGCGGTTGACCGTGCCCGCCTTACGGGACTTCTCAACGAACGGCTGCAGCGATTCCCGCAGCTTCGTCGCGTTGGCGCCACTGAGGTCGATCTCGTAGGAGGCGCCGTCGATCGAGAACGCTACGGTCTCGTCCGCCTCGCCACCGTCGAGGTCGTCGACGAGAAGCACTTGAACCTTCTGTGCCATGGGGACAGACCTTTCAGCTTGAGCAAACTCCAATCGAGTGACAAAGATATACCTAGAACTTCGCGGATGACAATTCCGCCATCCACCGGAACCGACACTCGCGCGAAGTCGCCTTGCCGCTCGTTACCGGCTGTAATCGGCCTCGTCGTTTCGGGTGCGCACGTCCCTCGGGTCACGGCTGGGTCCGGCCGGGCGTCCATGAATTTCCAAGCGGCGGCGGCGCGCCCGGGTTTTCAGGGGTGACCGGTGTCACGAGGTGGTGCGCTGACCTGCACCGCCGTCCGCGCATTGGTCCAGGTTTGCACGCGGCGGCGCGGCGATTAACCTCCCGTATCGCTACTAACCGCGTGCCCGCACTGGAATACGCGGCCGACCCGGGCACCTGATCAACCTCCGGACCGGCGGATGTGGACGAATAACGCCGGGGCGGCCCGCACCGAAATCTGTTGCCGCGGCCGGACCTCGAGAAGTCCGCGCCCTGCTCAGGACGCGGATGCGGCACACCGAGCACCATCGCCATGAAATCGGGAGATTTGGACACAATCCCACCGCCGACCCCAGTTCTTCGGCCCGGTGCCGCCGACCCGAGCGGAGCCGTCCTCCGGCCGCACCGCCGCCACCGGCATGCCGCACGAAAGGTCCGTTCCAAGGGCGAGAGCTCGCCATCCGGAGTAAGTCCACGGCCGCCGACAAGCGGCGTCGTTCCGGTCACCGCAACACCATCGGAGGGAACTGTCAAAGCGGAGGCGACGTCCGGGACGAGACACATCCCACCGGTTTCAGGACCGTAACCAGAACGAGCGGGCATATGCCGTCGACACCTCGGACGTCCGGAAACAGCGGCCATCTCGACCAAAGCATGTATGGCACATGCGAGTGGACCAGGGCATGCGTCCGGCCGCGCCCGTGAGTGCGCGGTATCGGACGGGTGTTATCGGACCCCGCACGCACTCCCGGTGCGGCGGAGAGGGCCTCAGAAGGCCGAGGATTCGGGCCGCGGGCGTTTTACCACGAGGGTGCCCGCGAGCCTGTCATGAACAGCCTGGCGGCGACTGCCCTCGAACAGGACCCCCGCGTTCACGACCCAGAAGACGCTCGCGAGCAGACCGAGTACCGGAATCGGACGCAGCCCGATCGGCACCGAATAGACGGCGGCCCGCAGAACGCAGCGCAGAACGTCCGGGCGCGTGGACGCGTCCACGACCTCAGCACCGTTGGGAGCGGCGGCCTCCGCGGGCTCGGGGGCCGCCACGGGCACGAAACCCGGCACGGACACGGGAAGGGCCGACACGTCACCGAGACCGGCGCTCCCGCCCGCTCCGCCGCTTCCCTCTGGCGACGCTTCAGGGGCCTCCTGAGCCGTCGCAGCGACCACCTCGATGCCCGCGACGCGCTTGCCGAGCGTCCGGCCCCAGAGGGCGAGCTGGACGGCCTCGTACAGCAGCATGCATCCGGCCACGGCGGACGGGGCGATGACGTCCGCCGTGTGCCCGGACACCAGTTCGCGGACGACGAGAACGACGGGGACTCCGACGACGAGCGTGTCGACGACGCGTGCCAGGAGCCTCTGCCCCGGCTCGGCGAGCGTTGCCGCCATCGTGGCCTTAGCCCGCGTACTCGGAGTACTCGGACTCGTCATATCCGACCCGCTCGTCGATGACGAGCGTGCCGGCGAAGCGGTCGTGCAGCGACTGGTGCAGAGGCTGATCCCAGATCGCCCACAGGTAGGCCATCAGCGCGCCCGCCCAGACCAGCACCATCCCGTACGCGGCGTAGTCCCACACCATCACCGCGAGGACGAGGAAGAAGAACACGCCGAGCTGGTAGCCGACGTGGGTGATCCCCGCACGCCAGACAGCCTGCGTCGTGGTGATCGGGGTGCCCGCGGGCCTCGCCTGAACGACCCCCAGGCCCAGAACACGCTTCCCCAGCGTCCGTCCCCACATGGACAACTGCACGGCCTCATAGATGAACGGCAGCACAGACAGGACACAGAAGAGGGTGAAGATGATGGGCCAGTTCCACACACCACCCTCGTCCTCCGTCTTGCTGCCCGGCTTGCCCAGACCGAACGCGCCGATCGTCACCGGCAGGACGAGTGCGAACCCGAAGACCGCGACGAGCGCGTTGTCGATGATTCGCGCGCCCGCCCTACGGTGAATGGGCGCCAGCGCCACGTCACCGCCGCCGTCGTAGGAACCGCCGCCGTCGTACGAGCCGTAGTCCTCGTAGCCGGGCTGCTGGTTCCACTGCTGCTGCTGCGTCTGCCACTGCTGCTGGGGCTGCTGTTCCCACTGCTGCTGCGAGGACGGCTGCTGTGGTTGCTGCCACTGAGAACCTTGGTACGGAGGGGGCGGGCCGTAGGAACCCTGCCCCTGCTGGGGCTGGTAAGGCCGCCCGCGGTGGGGGGAATCGCTCATTCGGGTCAGTCCTCCAGGCGAAGCAACATCCGGGTGTTGCCCAACGTATTCGGCTTGACCCGGTCGAGGTCCAAGAACTCTGCCACGCCTTCGTCGTAGGAGCGGAGAAGTTCCTCGTACACCTCTGGCGACACCGGAGTCCCCAGGATCTGCTGGAAGCCGTGGCGAGCGAAGAACTCCACCTCGAAGGTAAGGCAGAACACACGGCGGACGCCGAGTTCTCGCGCGTTCTCCAGGAGGCGGGTCACGATGCGGTGCCCGATTCCCCGTCCGCCGCATCCCTTGTCCACGGCGACCGAGCGGACCTCCGCGAGGTCCTCCCACATGACATGGAGCGCGCCGCAGCCGATGATCGGCCCGGGCGTCCCGTGCTGCACGTCCTCGGCGACCCAGAACTCCTGGACGTCCTCGTACAGCTTGACCGTCGTCTTCTTCAGCAGGCGACGCCCCGACCCGGCGTACAGGTCGACGAGCCTGCGGATCTCCTGGACGTCGGCGGTACGGGCACGCCGGATCACGACTTCCACAAACAGGCGAGATTATCGAACGCCGCAGCGCACCAGGGCACGCCCTCCCACCCTTCCGCGCCGGGCGGCGCGCGCTACTGACTAGATAAAAGGGGCCAGGTACTGCCAGGGGCCGACCGAGAGGGGGGCGACAACACCGCGCGCGGGACGCGTCCGCCCGGCGTTCTCCTCGTTCACCGCGCCGCGTGACCTGCGAATTCGCATGTTCTGGTTGGCATCCAATGCGGGGTCCGTTAGTGTCCTGCGCTGACGTCGGCCCACCGCAGGACGGGGGCCGATCCGCCGAGTCCCCCGGGTCGCAACCAGCTGCCCGAGGAGCCGGGGACCCACTTTCGGAGCGTTTCGGGAGATCTCCCTGAGCGACCGAATGCGAGGGGTGAATCCGCGACCGCGGGCGATCGGTTCGCTCACGGGCGCGGGCGGGCTGCTCCGGCCCCGACCCGTCAGCTGACCCGGTAGGCGGCTGAGGAGAGGAGTATTCGTGAAGCGATCGCGGCATGCTTCCCTTTCACGCTTCCGGGGGCGCGCGACCATCGTGGTCGGCGCGCTCGCCGTCGTTTCGGCCGCTCCGCACGCGATCGCCCCGCAGACGATCGCCGTCGCGCACGCCGACCCCGAGCCCTCCGCCAAGGAGCTGAGGACGAAGGCGCTCAAGCTCGCCGACCAGCTGGAGCAGCTCACCGAGCAGTACAACGGGCTCAAGGTCAGGCTCGCCCAGTCGCAGCGCGCCGCCAAGGTCGCCACGGAGAACGCCAAGCGGCAGGAGAAGACGCTGGAGACGCTCCGCCAGAAGGTCGGATCCCTCGCGGCGACGAGCTACATGCAGGGCGGCTCCGACCCCACGGTGTCGTTCGTCGCCTCCCAGGACCCCCAGTCCGTCCTCGACCAGGCCGCGACCCTCCACTACTTCGCCAAGCAGGACAGCACCCAGGTGCTCGGGCTGATGCAGGCCATGCAGTCCGCTCAGCGGGCCCGCAAGTCGGCCGAGGCCCGCGCCAAGCAGGTGAAGGAACTGAAGACGCAGCTCGACTCGCAGCGCACGAAGATCACCGACGCCTACGAGAAGATCCGCGGCAAGCTCGTCGACAAGGACCCGACCCAGCTCGCCAAGCTCCCCGTCATCGGCACCGGCAAGGCGGCGCAGGCGCTCCGCTACGCGATGAGCAAGATCGGCCGCCCTTACGTGTGGGGCGCCGCCGGTCCGACCACCTTCGACTGCTCCGGCCTCACGATGTGGGCCTACAAGCAGGTCGGCATCAACCTGCCGCACTACACCGGCAGCCAGTGGAACGCCGGAACGCACGTGTCGCGCAGCGAGCTCCAGCCGGGCGACCTCGTCTTCTTCTACGCCGACCTGCACCACATGGGGATCTACGTCGGCGGCGGCAAGATGCTGCACGCCCCGCACACCGGCGACGTCGTGAAGATCGCCTCCATGGACGGGCGCCCCTTCGCCGGCGGCGTCCGCGTCGCCTAGAACTCCGCCGTCGCACGACCGGCCAGGCCGGTCAACGCATGGCGTGCCGGCCGACCGCGGTGTCGAGTGACGCATCGCCACGGCATAGGCCGGTCAGTCTGGTCGTGAGGGATGAAGCCTGCCGGAGATCGGGGCGGGTCAGGTGGCCTGTCAGGCCCGAACGCCGTCCGCGGCGACGCCTCCTGCAGGGACCTACCTGCCAGGGCGCGGGCGCCGCCGCTGCGGGGGTGGACGGAATTCGGATCAACCGCCGTTTCTCCGGGTGACGCTCGCCGTCCCCTGGCGAGCGTCGGGGGTGCCTCGCTAGATGAGCTGCCTCCGGGCCGCCCACACCACGGCCTCGATAGGGGTGTTGACCTCCAGCCGGTCGCAGATCGTCCGCAGCCGGCGCCGCAAGGTCCGAGCGCTCAGTTCCAGCTTGCGTGCCGCCACATCGGCGGTGACACCGCTGGCGATCTGGGCGAGCAGCCGGATCTCTTCCTCGCTCAGCCCGAAATCGTCGGTGCCACGACGTGCGAGTGTGGCTGTTTCCACTCCGTCCTCCCTCGTCCGTGGTGATGACCGCGGGGATGCAGCCGTCCGCTGCACAGGCACGGGTTGGGCCTCGATCTGTACGCGCGTTGGGTTGCCGGGTCCGGACCCTTCCGGACTTAGATCATCGGGTTCCTTTTCTGTCTCGCGCGCTTGGCCGGAGGTGGCCGCATGGCCGATTGCGGGGGTGTACGGGGGAACTCCGGGTGACGATTCACTCGTTGGCCTGCCGAGAAAGACGGGATGTGATCGCCAGCCATCCGCCCGTCCCCTCTCGCCGAACCCACCGGTCCTCGCGGTGAACGAAGATCGTGAATCGTTTCAAGCTACGCTTCGGCTCGGAACGCTAGGCGGCCGGATCCGGCCCGTCAAGCGCCGGTCAAGAGCGTTGTGTGCCCGATCGCTCACCATGTGTGACCGTGCATTCGGCGCCCCGCCATGCCAAACTCCACTACCTGGGAAAACGCCCATGGAGCGGGACGAGGAGCGAGTTGCCACAGACCAGTATTCGTGAGGTCGCGAGGCGTGCTGGAGTCTCAGTTGGGACCGTTTCGAATGTCCTAAACCGGCCAGATCTCGTGGCCGAAGCTACCCGTGACCGCGTCCGCGCCGCGATCGAGGAGCTCGGATTCGTCCGCAACGAGTCCGCGCGCCGGCTCCGCACGGGCCCCGAGCGGACCGCGGGCGAGTTCGGCGACCAGCCGCGCCGGGCGTTCGGCGTCCTCGTCGAGGACCTCACCAACCCCTACGCGACCGACGTCGCCCGGGGCGCCGAGGCGGCGCTCAACGCGGCGGGCCACGACGCCCTGTGGCTGTCCAGCGACCACTCCCCCCGCAAGGAGCGCCGCCTGCTGGAACTGCTCGCCGACCAGCGGGCCGCCGGGGCCCTGGTCATCCCGGTCGGGATCGGCCCCCGCGACATCTCCCGGCTGCGCGCCGCGGGCATGAGCGTGGTGCTGATCGACCGGGACGCCTCCGACGTGTGCTCCGCCCGGGTCGACCACGTGGCGGGCGGCGAGGCCGCCGCCGCGTACCTCCTCGGCATCGGACGCGATCGCATCGCGTTCGTGACCGGGATCCCCGAGCCGCAGCCCTGCGTGGAGCGCCGGGACGGGGCCGCCCGCACGATCGTCGAGGCGGGCCTCGGCAAGCCCCCGGTCCTGGTCAAGGACGCCCTGAGCCCCACGGAGGGGCAGGCCGCGGCGCACCAGATCATGGCCATGTCCCCCGTGCCCGACGGCGTCTTCTGCGCCAACGACCTGCTCGCGATCGGCCTGATCAACGAGCTGACCCGGCTCGGCGTCCGCGTCCCCGAGGACATCGCCGTGATCGGTTACGACGACATCGAGCTCGCGGCGAGCGCCGCCGTGCCGCTCACCACCGTCCGCCAGCCGCGCCGCGAGCTCGGCTGGGAGGCCGCCGAGCTGGCGATGGCCGAGATCAGCGAAGGCAAGTCCCACCAGCACCGCCAGGTCGTCCAGCGGCCCGACCTGGTGATCCGAGAAAGCGCTTAGCGTCCCGCGGCCGGCGCTGTTGACATCACGTCCAGGATTCGGGTCCGCTGGAGGCATGGAGGACAGGACGGGTCAGGCGGGGCAGGCCGGGGCGACCGCGATACTCGGCTTCGATCCGGGCGACCCGGCGTTCCGCGCCGATCCCTACGCCCATTACCGGACGCTCCGAGCCGCCGGTCAGCCCCTGCACCGGACGGACGTCGGTCTGCGCGTCACCGCGTCCCACGAACTGTGCGAGCGGGTCCTGCGCGATCCGCGGTTCGGGCACCGTCCGTCGGGCGGCCGCATGTGGCGCGACATGCCGGCGCGGCACCGGTCGTTCCTGACCATGGATCCGCCCGACCACACGCGGCTGCGCCGGCTCGTCAGCAAGGCGTTCACGCCCCGCCTCGTGGAGCGGCTGCGGCCCCGGGTCGAGGAGCTCGTCGACGCGCTGCTGCGGCCGCTCTCCGGCGAGGTCGACCTGATCGCGACGCTGGCCTACCCGCTGCCCGTCATCGTGATCAGCGAGATGCTCGGCGTCCCCGCCGAGGACCGCGACCTGTTCAAGGGCTGGTCGGACAGCCTCGCGCGCGGCCTGGACCCGGACTTCCTGCTGCCGGAGGCCGAGATCGCCCAGCGGGACGCCGCGCGCGACGAGTTCGCGGAGTACTTCCGGGTGCTGGCCGCCAAGCGGCGGGCCGAGCCGCGCGACGACCTCCTGAGCGCCCTCGTGGGGGTTTCCGACGGCGGAGACGTCCTGTCGGAGCAGGAGCTGCTGGCGACCTGCATCCTGCTGCTCGTCGCGGGCCACGAGACGACCGTGAACCTCATCGGGAACGGCGCGCTGGCGCTGCTCCGCGATCCCGCGCAGTTGCGGGTGTTTCGGGAGCGGCCGGACAACGCGCGGGCGGCGGTGGAGGAGCTGCTGCGCTTCGACCCGCCGGTGCAGCTGACCCTGCGGTCCGCGCTGGAGGACGTCGACCTGGACGGCACCCTCGTCGAGCGCGGGAAGCTCGTCCTGCTGCTGACGGGAGCCGCCAACCGGGACCCGGCGGTCTTCGACGACCCCGACCGACTGGACCTGCTCCGCTACGCCGACGGACGCGACACGCCGAAGCACCTGTCGTTCGGCCACGGCGCGCACTTCTGCCTCGGGGCGCCGCTGGCCCGGCTGGAGGGCCGCGTCGCGCTCGGCAAGCTGTTCGAGCGCGACGTGGCCCTCGCCGCCGGCGACCTCGTCTACCGCGACAACCTCGTGCTGCGGGGGCTGCGCGACCTTCCGGTCGTCATTCGGGCTTGACCAGCGGGAACAGGATCGTGTCGCGGATCCCCTTGCCGGTGAACGCCATGATCATGCGGTCGATGCCGGCGCCCATCCCGCCGGTGGGGGGCATCGCGTACTCCAGGGCGCGCAGGAAGTCCTCGTCCAGTTGCATGGCCTCGGGGTCGCCTCCCGCGGCGAGCAGCGACTGCTCGGTGAGGCGGCGGCGCTGCTCGATCGGGTCGACCAGCTCGGAGTAGGCGGTGCCGAGCTCCGTGCCGAACCCGATGAGGTCCCACTTCTCGGTGAGCAGCGGCTCCTCGCGGTGCTGGCGGGTCAGCGGGGACGTCTCGACCGGGTAGTCCATGACGAACGTGGGCTGGACGAGGGTGTGCTCGACCAGCTCCTCGAAGAGCTCCTGGACGAGCTTGCCCTGCCCCCACTTGGGATCCCAGGAGATCTCGCGGGCGTCCGCGAGCTTGCGCACCGACTCGATCGGCGTGTGCGGCGTGATCTCCTCGCCGAGCGCCTTCGACACCGCCCCGTACAGGGTGATCCGCGGCCACTCCGCGAGACCGAGGTCGATCTCGACGCCGTCATGGACGACCACGGTGGTGTCGAGGGCGGCGACGACCGCCTTCTGGTACATCCGCTGGGTCAGGTCGGCCATGTCGTTGTAGTCGAGGTAGGTCCCGTAGGCCTCGATCATCGTGAACTCGGGGTTGTGCGTGGAGTCCGCGCCCTCGTTGCGGAAGTTGCGGTTGATCTCGAAGACCTTCTCGATCCCGCCGACGACGAGCCGCTTGAGGTACAGCTCGATCGCGATGCGCAGGTAGAGATCCATGTCGTAGGCGTTGATGTGCGTCTTGAACGGGCGCGCCGCGGCCCCGCCGTGGATCGGCTGGAGCATGGGCGTCTCGACCTCGAGGTAGCCCTCCTCGTGCCAGAAGTCGCGGACCGCGCGGACGGTCGCGCTGCGCAGCCGCGCCATCCGCCGCGCCTCGTCGTTGACGATCAGGTCGACGTAGCGCTGCCGGACCCGCGCCTCCGGGTCGGTCAGGCCGGCGTGCTTCTCCGGCAGCGGCCGCAGGCACTTGGAGGTGATCGCGAACCGGTCCGCCATGATGGACAGCTCGCCGCGGCGGGAGGTGATGATCTCGCCCTCGACGCCGACGTGGTCGCCGAGGTCGACCTCGCGCTTCCAGAAGTCGAGCTGCTCCTGCCCGACCTTGGCCAGCGACAGCATGACCTGGAGGTCGCCGCCGGCGTCGCTGATGGTGGCGAAGCACAGCTTCCCGGTGTTGCGGATCAGCATGACGCGACCGGTGACGCCCGCCTTCTCGCCCGTCTCGGTGCCCGGCTCCAGGCCGGTGTGTTTCGCGCGGATCTCGGCGGTCGTCGCCGTCCGCGGGAAGGTCACCGGGTAGGGGTCGATCCCGCTCTCGCGGAGCCGGTCGAGCTTCTCCCGGCGCACGCGCATCTGCTCCGGGAGCTCGTCGAAGGTCTCGTCACTCACATCGCAAGGCTATCCAGCCCGTCCGGTGCGGGCGAACGAGTTCGCGCCGGACGTCAGGGAGTGTTCCGCTCGTAGATCAGCCGGAGGCCGATGAGGGTGAGCCACGGCTCGAACTCGTCGATGCTGCGGGACTCCTCCAGGACGAGCGGGGCGAGGCCGCCGGTGGCGATGACCGTGACCTCTTCCGGGTCCTCGGCGAGCTCCTCCGACATGCGCTCGACGATGCCGTCCACCTGGCCGGCGAAGCCGAAGATGATCCCGGACTGCAGCGCCTCGACGGTGTTCTTGGCGATCACGTTGCGCGGCCGGACCAGCTCGATCTTGTGGAGCTGCGCGCCGCGGGAGGACAGCGCGTCGATCGAGATCTCGATGCCGGGGGCGATCGCGCCGCCCACGTACTCGCCCTTGGCGGACACCGCGTCGAAGGTGGTGGCGGTTCCGAAGTCGACCACGATCGCCGGCCCGCCGTGGGTGTGGACGGCGGCGAGCGCGTTGACGATGCGGTCGGCGCCGACCTCCTTCGGGTTGTCCATCCGGACGGGGACGCCGGTCTTGACGCCCGGCTCCACGATGACCGCGGACACGTCGCCGTAGTAGCGGCGGCACATCTCCCGCATCTCGTGCAGGACGGAGGGCACCGTGGAGCACAGCGCGATGCCGCTGATGTCGGTGTCGGCCAGCAGCGGGCTCTGCTGGACGAGTCCCTGCAGGACCACCGCGATCTCGTCGGCCGTGCGCCGCGGATCGGTGTTGATCCTCCAGTGCTCGATCACCTCGTCGCCTTCGAAGAGACCGAGAACGGTCTGGGTGTTACCGACGTCGATGGTCAGCAGCATCAGGTCCCCGCTGTTCAGGTGAAGTCAAGGCCGATGTCGAACACGCGCGCCGAGTGCGTCAGCGCGCCGACGGCAAGGTAGTCCACCCCGGTCACGGCGACGTCTCGGGCCCGCTCCAGGGTAAGGCCACCACTGGCCTCGAGCTCCGCCCGCCCTGTCACGAGCCGGACCGCGTCGGTCATCTCGGCGTCGGTCATGTTATCGAGCAGGATGCTCGTGGCTCCCACCTCCAGGGCCTCTTCGACCTGCGCGAGGGTGTCGCACTCCACCTGGACGTGGAGGGACGGGTACACGGCGCGGATCGCCTCGTACGCCTTGGTGACGCCGCCGGCCGCCGCGATGTGGTTGTCCTTGATGAGCGCGGCGTCGTGCAGGCCCATCCGGTGGTTGACGCCGCCTCCGCAGTGCACCGCGTACTTCTGCAGGGCCCGCAGGCCGGGAAGGGTCTTGCGGGTGTCGCGGACCTTCGCCTTGGTGCCCTCCATGGCGTCCATCCACCGGCGGGTGGCGGTCGCGATTCCGGACAGATGCGTGAGGAGGTTCAGAGCCGTCCTCTCCGCCCTGAGGATCGCCCGGGTCGCGCCGCTGACCGCGATGAGGACCTGCCCGGGCACGACGCGGTCGCCGTCCTCGACCTCCGCCTCGTAGGCGACGTCCAGGAGCTCGAAGACGACGCACGCCACCGGGACGCCCGCGACGACGCCCTCCTCGCGCGCCCTCAGCTCCCCGCTCGCGGTGTCCTGCGGCGCGAAGATCGGGGTGCTGGTGACGTCGACCTCGCCGTCCTCGGCCAGCGCCGTCCGGACGAGGTTTTCCACAGCCTGTGGATCCAGCCCGGCGGCGGTCAGCCTCTGCGAGAGTTCCGGTGTCATGAGCGCTTCCCTTCCAGAGATTCGTAGGTGGTCGTCAGGACGTTCCCCGCCAGCCGGGTGACGAGGTGGCCGCGCCACGTCCCGTCCGCGCGCTCGGGGAAGTCCTCCCGCCAGTGGCTCCCGCGCGTCTCCTCCCGCCGCCGCGCGGCCGCCACGATCGCGCACGCGACGGTGTACAGGTTGGTGGCCTCCCAGGCCTCCACCCCGGGCTCCGCGGTCCCGCGCCCGAGCCCCTCCAGTTCGCGCACCGCGGCCTCCAGCCCGTCGGCCCGCCGCAGGACCCCCGCGTAGGAGGTCATGATCCGCTGGATCTCCCCCCGCAACGCCGGCTCCAGCAACCCGCCCGACTCGCCACCCGTGGCTCCGTACACGTCCTGCACGGCTCCCGTCGGGCCCTGCCCAGGCACCGGACCGGCCTGCCCGGTCGCCGAGACGGCGCCCTCATGCCTCGCCGAGACGGCCTGCTCGGGGGCTGGCGCGGCCTGACCCCAAGCGGGAGCAGCCTGCGCGGGCACCGGAACAGCTTGTGCCGGCGCTGAGACAGCCTGCACAGGGGTTGGCTCGGCCTGCTCGGGGGCTGGCGCGGCCTGCTCCAGGGGTGGCGGGGTGGTGGGTGTGTGGTTCGAAAGGAGGTCAGGGGCTGGTGCGGCGGGGGGCGGGTGGGAGGCGGGGAGGTCGTCCGAGAGGGCTTCGGCGATTCTGGCGGCGAAGACCAGGCCTTCCAGGAGGGAGTTGGAGGCGAGGCGGTTCGCACCGTGGACGCCCGTGCAGGCGACCTCGCCGCAGGCGTACAGGCCGGGGACGGACGTGCGACCGTGCAGGTCCGTGCGCACGCCGCCGCTGGCGTGGTGGGCGGCGGGCACGATCGGGATGGGCTCGGTCACCGGGTCGATGCCGTGGTGGCGGCACGCGGCCAGGATGGTCGGGAACCGGGTCTCCCACATCGCCGCGCCGAAATGGCGGCCGTCGAGCAGCATGTGGGACGCGCCCGTCTCGCGCATCCGGGTCATGATCCCCTTGGTGACGACGTCGCGGGGGGCCAGCTCGGCGAGCTCGTGGCGTCCGGTCATGAAGCGCACGCCGGCGTGGTCGACCAGGTGCGCGCCCTCGCCGCGGACGGCCTCGGAGATCAGCGGCTGCTGTCCGGTCGCGCCCTCGCCGAGCCACAGCACGGTCGGGTGGAACTGGACGAACTCCAGGTCGGTGACCTCGGCCCCGGCGCGCAGCGCGAGCGCGACGCCGTCGCCCGTGGAGACCTCGGGATTGGTGGTGGCGGTGAACACCTGGCCGAGCCCGCCGGTGGCGAGCACGACGGCGCGGGCGCGGACGGCGCCGACGCCGCCGGGCTGCCCCTCGCCCATGACGTGCAGGGTGACGCCCGCGGCGCGTCCCGCGGCGTCCTTCAGCAGGTCCAGGACCAGGGCGTGCTCGATCACCTCGACGCCCGAGTCCTTGAGCTCGGCGAGCAGGGCGCGGCTGATCTCGGCGCCGGTGGCGTCCCCGCCCGCGTGCGCGATGCGGCGCCGGTGGTGACCGCCCTCGCGGGTGAGCGCGATGTCGCCGCCGGAGCGGTCGAAGGCCGTGCCGAGGTCGATCAGGCTGCGGACCGCGTCCGGCCCCTCGGTGACGAGGGCCCGGACGGCGTCCTCGTCGCAGACGCCGACACCCGCGGTGAGGGTGTCGGCCAGGTGCTCCTCGGGGGTGTCGTCGGGCGCGAGCGCGGCGGCGATGCCGCCCTGCGCCCACCGGGTCGACCCGGCGTCCAGGAGGGCCTTGGTGACGAGCAGCACCCGGCCGTGGGGGCGGCAGCGCAGCGCGGCGACCAGGCCGGCGATGCCGGACCCGATGACGACGACGTCGGCGTCGGCGGTCCAGCCGGGCGCGGGGGCGTGCAGAACGGAAGGGATCACGAGCCCTCCTCCGGGGTCGGTTCTCGTCATTATGACCCTAACCCCGGAGCGGCCGAACCCCCGGCCCCCGCCGAAGGTCAGTTTCGGATCAGGTCGCCCCGGGTCGTGCTGGTGCCGGGCACCGGCTCGGCCGGGTCCGAGCCCAGCGAAATGATCTTGTTGGAGCGGTCGACGTGCACGACGGCGGGGACGAACTCGCGGGCCTCGGCGTCGGTCATCTGCGCGTAGCTGATGATGATGACCAGGTCGCCGGGCTGCACGAGGCGGGCGGCGGCGCCGTTGATCCCGATGACGCCGGAGCCGCGCTCGCCTGCGATCAGGTAGGTCTCCAGGCGGGCGCCGTTGTCGATGTCGACGATCGAGACCTGCTCGCCGGGCAGCAGGTCGGCGGCGTCCATCAGGTCCTGGTCGATGGTCAGCGAGCCGACGTAATGCAGGTCCGCCTGGGTCACCGTGGCGCGGTGGATCTTCGACTTGAACATCGTCCGGAACATCAGTGCTCCTTGCCGAGCTGGAGGGGAACGTTGTCGATCAGGTGGGTGGTGCCGACGCGGCCCGCGACGGCGAGGACGGCCCGGCCGGAGTGCGGTCCGGTGATCTCGGTGAAGGTCGACGGGTCGACAAGTACCAGGTAGTCCAGGGCGAGGGGCGGGTCGGCGGCCTCGGCCTCGGAGAGGACGGCGCGCGCGGCCGCCAGGACGGCGTCCGGGCCGGAGGCGGCGGCGTCGGCCCCGGACCGCAGGGCGCGCGAGAGGGCGAGCGCGGTCCGGCGTTCGGGGGCGGACAGGTAGCGGTTGCGGCTCGACAGCGCCAGCCCGTCCGGCTCGCGGACGGTCGGCGCGCCGATCACCTCCACGGGGACGTTCAGGTCGGCGACCATCCGCCGGATCATCGCGAGCTGCTGCGCGTCCTTCTCCCCGAAGACCGCCACGTCGGGGCGGACGAGGTTGAGCAGCTTCAGCACGACGGTGAGCATCCCGTCGAAGTGGCCGGGACGCGCGGCCCCCTCGACGACCTCGCCCATGGGCCCCGACTTGATCGTGACCTGCGGCTCCTCCGGGTACATGACCTCGCGCGCCGGCGCGAACACGAAGTCCACGCCCTCGGCGGCACATGCCTCCAGGTCGGCGGCGAACGTGCGGGGGTAGCGGTCGAAGTCCTCGCCCGGCCCGAACTGGAGCGGGTTGACGAAGACGCTGACCGCGACCGCGTCCGCCCTGCGGCGGGCCTCCCGCATCAGCGACAGGTGCCCCTCGTGCAGGGCGCCCATGGTCGGGACGAGCGCCAGCGTCCCCCCGGTCTTCGACCGGGCCTGCGCCAGTTCCTCGCGCGTGCGCGCGACGATCGGTGTCACGACGCGTCCGTCCCCTCACGCGACGGCGGGCGCCGGCCGGGGCCGCGCTCGCCGGAAACGCCAGAAACCAATGCCGTTCCCTTCCTGTCCGGTCGGCCGGTGCCTTCGGCCGGGCCCTGTCTGTCGGTCGGAGGTGTCTGCTGGTCGGAGAGCTGTTCGTCGGTCGGAGCCGTCTGCGGTCGGGGCCCTCAGTCGGCCAGCGCTTCGAGGAGCCGTTCGGCGTCCTCGGGTTTGAGCAGTCCGGCGCTGAGCGCGCGGTCAGCGGTGAGGCGGGCCAGCGCGATGTAGGCGCGGCGGCTCTCCGCCGACACCCTGCCGAGCTCCTCGACGTGGCCCGCCACCGTTCCGGCGTCCCCGCGCGCGACGGGCCCGGTGAGCCCGTCGATGCCGAGCCGCAGCCCGTTGTCGAGGGCGGCGCCGAGGAGCGGACCGAGCATCCGGCCGGGCTCGGCCACGCCCGCGGCGCGCAGCAGGTCCATGGCCTCCACGACCAGCGTGACCAGGTGGTTCGCGCCTCCGGCGAGCGCCGCGTGGTAGAGCGGGCGCGCCTCCTCGGTGATCCAGACGGGTTCGCCGCCCATCTCCAGGACGAGGGCCTCGGCGACCGGGCGCAGCGGCTCCGGCGAGGTGACGCCGAACGAGATGCCGGTGAGCCGGTTCACGTCGTCCGGGCGCCCGGTGAAGGTCATCACGGGGTGCAGGGCCAGCGGCAGCGCGCCCGCGCGGGTGAGCGGGTCCAGGACGGCGGTGCCGTAGCGGCCGCTGGTGTGCAGGACGAGCTTGCCGGTGACCGGGACGCCCGCGGACACGAGCCCGGTCGCGAGCTCGGGAAGCTCGTCGTCCGGGACGGTCAGCAGCACGAGGTCGGCGGCGGCGACCACGTCCTGCGGGGTGGCGACGTCGGCTCCGGGGAGGCGTTCCTCGACGCGGGCCCGCGACCGTTCCGAGACGGCGGCCGCGGCGACGACGCGGTGGCCCGCGCGGGCCAGCGCGGCGCCGAGCGCCGTGCCGACGCGGCCGGCGCCGACGACGCCGACCGCGAGGCGCGCGGGGCGGTCCTCCGGGGTCTCCATCTCGCTCTTCCGGGGGGTGTGGGGGGTCGCCCCCCCACCAGAGACAGCGCTCTTCCGGGCGGTGTGGGGGGTTGCTCCCGCACCGGGGCCCGTCCCGTTTCCGGGCGTGCCGGAAGAAGGGGTGACCTGTGGGTCCATCGGTTCGTTCCAGTCCTCAGGTAGGTACCGGACGTGCGCGCACCAGGCTACCCGCGGGACCCGGCCGCGCGGTCCGGTGGGTGACGATCGTCACCCCGCCCCCATTCAGTCATGCGCGAGGGACTCCACGATGGACGTCTTCGCGGCGCGCCGCGCCGGGAGCACGGCCGCGGCGGTCCCGGCCGCGCCCGCGAGGACCACGAACCCGACGACCTGCAGGTAGGGCAGCGAGAAGACGGAGTCGCTCGCCATCGCGTTCGTCGCGGCCCAGCCGAAGCCGACCCCGAGCACGACGCCGGTGGCCGCGCCGATGACCGCCATGACCAGCGCCTCCACCGACAGCATCCGGCGCAGCTGGCGCTTGGTGAGGCCGAGGGCGCGCAGCAGCGCCGACTCGCGGGTGCGCTCCACGACCGACAGGGTCAGCGTGTTGGCGATGCCGAAGAGGGCGATGACGATCGCCAGCCCGAGCAGCCCACCGAAGATCATCAAGACCGTGTCGATGGCCTTGGTCATCGTCTCCTCGAACTCGGCGGACGAGGAGACCTTCGCCGCCGGGTAGGGACGCGCGGCCGCGTCCACGACCCGGCGCGACTGGGAGGCGGGCACGTCGTCGCGGGTCTTGACGTAGATCCCCGCCGGGTCCACGGCGCCGAAGTACCGGGTGAAGTCCCGCTCCGGGACGATGATCCCGTCGAGGCCCGCGCCCGCCGCGTAGACGGCGGTGATCTTCACGGGGACGGCGCCGTTCGCCGTCCGGATCCGCAGCGTCTCCCCCAGCGCCCGGCCGGACGTCTCGGCCGTCTTCTCGTCCACCATCGCCGTGCCGGGCTTCAGGGCGGCGTCCAGCGACCCGCGTTCGAACTCCGGCTTGAGGATCCTCCCGAGCGCCGACGTAGTGATCGTCGATATGTCGGCCTCGTCGCCGCCGACCCGGGTCTCCTTGCGCCGGGTCTCGACCACGGCGGCGACCTCGGGCCGGGTGCGCAGCGTCTCGGCCAGCGCGTGCGGGAGCGTCCCGTCGAAGCTCTGCGGCCGGATCTGGAACTGGACGGGGAACTGCTCCTCCAGTTTGTGCGCCGCCGTCGCCTTGCCGCTCGCCGCGACCACCGCGAACAGGCTCATCAGCCCGACGCCGACGGTCAGCGCGATCGTCGTGGTGGCGGTGCGGCGGGGCGCGCGCTGCGCGTTCGCAACCGCCAGCCGTCCCGGGACGCCGCCGAGCCGCGCCGGGACCGCGCCCGCGACCCGTCCGAGCGGACGGACGAGCGCCGGCATGGCCGCGATCACACCGAGGAAGAACACGCCGCCGGCGAACGCGACCGCGTACATCGCGGTCTCGCCCTTCTCCATGCCGAGCGAGCCCAGACCGCCGATGGCCAGCCCCGCGGCGCCCAGCAGGACGGCGAGGACGGTGCGCACCGGGCCGAGCCTGAACCGTCCGGCGCCCGGCTCCAGGTCGGCGCGCAGCGCGGCGACCGGCGAGACCCGGGTGGCCGCGCGGGCGGGCAGCAGCGCGGACAGGACCGTGACCACGATCCCTACCGCCAGGCCGACCAGGACCGTCCGCACCGCCAGGGCCGGCCCGGCGACGGCCACGCGCTCGTTCAGCTTGCTGACCACGACCAGCGCGCCCTCGCCGAGGCCGACCCCGGCGACGAGGCCGAGCAGGGAGCCGACCAGGCCCACGACGGCCGACTCCGCCACCACGCTCCCGAACACCTGCCGGCGGGTCGCGCCGACGCAGCGCAGCAGCGCCATCTCCCGCATCCGCTGGGCGATCAGGATCGAGAACGTGTTGTAGATGACCAGGGCGGACACCAGCATCGCGACCAGCCCGAAGATCAGCAGACCGGTTCTGATGATCTTGGTGTCGGCGCCGGCGGCCCTGGCCAGCCGCGCGCCGAGCTCCTCGCCCGTGTACACGCGGTAGGCGTCTCCCGCGGCGGCCCTGACGGCGGCCCCGGACCCGCCCGCGACGTCGAGCTCGCGATAGGTCTTCTCGCCGGTCATCCGCATCGCGGTCGCCGGGTCGAAACCCACGGCTCCCCGGAAGCTCGCCTCCTGGTCGATGCCGAAGTCGACCAGTCCGACGACCGTGAACCGGTGTGGCCGGTTCCCGTGGTCCAGGACCGTCACCGCGTTCCCGACGGAGTAGCCCTCCCGCTTGGCGAGCTGGGTGTCGAGCACGGTCTCGCCAGCGCCGGAGGGGGGACGCCCCTTCTCGACGTCGTAGCGCAGGAGACGTCCGGACGGCACGGACATCCCGACCGTCGGGAAGTCGCCGACCGCCTTGCCGTCCTTGCCGACGAGGGCGGCGTCCCCCTTCACGGCTCCCTGGACGTCCGTGACCCCGGGGAGCGCCTTGATCTGTCCGAGCAGCGCCGGCGGGACGCCCTTGTCGGTGTCGTCGCTCTTGGGCAGCACCGCGTAGTCGACCTTGTCGGCCGACCTGGCGAACGTCTTGGAGACGCCCTCGTCCAGCGTGTCCGTCAGGACGAACGTCCCCGAGATGAAGCCGACGCCGAGGGTGATCGCCACCGCCGTGAGCAGCAGCCGCAGCTTGTGGGCGCGCAGGCCCGCCAGAGTCGTCCGCAGCATCACGCGCCCAGGCCCTTCAGCCGGTCCAGGACGGTGTCCGGGGTCGGCTGGAAGATCTCCGAAACGATCTCCCCGTCCCGCAGGAACACCACCCGGTCGGCGTACGAGGCGGCCACCGGGTCGTGGGTGACCATCACGATCGTCTGCCCCATCTCGCGGACCGAGGAGCGCAGGAACCCCAGGACCTCGGCGCCCGCGCGGGAGTCGAGGTTGCCGGTCGGCTCGTCCGCGAAGATCACCTCGGGCCGGGCGACGATCGCCCGGGCGCACGCCACCCGCTGCTGCTGGCCGCCCGACAGCTCGCTCGGCCGGTGCCCGAGCCGTTCCCGCAGGCCCAGGGTGTCGACGACCCGCTCGAACCACGCCCGGTCGGGCTTGCGGCCTGCCAGCTCCATGGGCAGCAGGATGTTCTGCTCGGCGGTGAGCGTCGGCAGGAGGTTGAACGCCTGGAACACGAACCCGACGCGGTCGCGGCGCAGCATGGTCAGCTGCCGGTCGCCCATCCCGGTGATCTCGGCGTCGCCGAGGACGATCCGCCCGCCGCTGACGGTGTCCAGCCCGGCCAGGCAGTGCATCAGCGTCGACTTCCCCGACCCGGACGGCCCCATGATCGCGGTGAACGCGCCCCTGGCGAACCCGACGCCGACCCCGCGGAGCGCGTGGACGGCCGCGTCACCCGACCCGTACACCTTGGACACGCCCTCGGCTCTGACGGCCGGCGGCGCCCCGGCGGCGGGGGATCCCCCGGGCGGCTCGGCGAACGTGCTGGTCACGGTGACTCCTTCGGGTCGTGGATGGACGCGCTCCACGCTAGGAACCAGCGCCGTCCCTGCCATCGACCCGGCGGCCACGCTCCGCCTCACTCTCAAGGCCATCCGGCTCGCCCGCGTACGACCTGAGTCGTACGCGTCCGTCCCTCCGCCCGCCGACCCTGCCCGAGGCCCCATGGCGCCCGCCCTGACGCTCGTAGAGCCGGCCGGAGCGGGGCCGGACGTGCGAAGGCGCCGGAGACATCGTCGGTCTCCGGCGCCTCGAAGACGGGTGGCAGGCCCGTCCAGTGCGTGTCAGTGCCCGTAGTTGACGGACGCGCCGCCCTTGCAGTGGGCGCTCGCACCGCCGACGACGGCGATGGCGTTGCCGCAGACGTCGATGGGCACCGAGATCGGCGCGATCACCTGGGTCCCGTTGAGAATCCCGAAGTTGCCGCTGGTGCTGTTGTGGCTGAACCAGTTCTCGTCGTGGTCCTTGCCGTGGTGACCCTTGTCATGGTGGTGGCCCTTGCCGTGGTCATCCCACCCGCCACCGTAGGTGGCGGCGTACGCGGGCGCCGCTGCGAGGGCGGAGCCGGCGATGGCGAAGCCGAGGATGCCGGTGGCGGCAAGCTTCTTGAACACGAGAGTCCTCCCGTACGTTGGGCTTAGCAGTGCCCGAGGTGACATTGCCGACGTCGCCCGCTGAGAACGGCGTCGCGTACGGTAGTTACCCGGCTACGTTAAGGAAGATCGAATGGGCGGCCCAGGATGCCGCCAAATGATGATCATGGACTGATCAAGGCATTATGCGGATGGGCCGGTCTGACCGCTTTTGACCAGACCTGTCTCGTAAGCGAACACGACGGCCTGCACCCGGTCGCGCACGCCGAGCTTCATCAGGATCCGCCCCATATGGGTCTTCACCGTGGCCTCCGAGACGTAGAGCCGACCGGCGATCTCCGCGTTCGACATCCCGCGCGCGACGAGCCGCAGCACCTCGTTCTCCCGGTCGGTCAGGCTCTCCAACGCCCCGACCGCCTTCTCCTCGGCGTCCGGCAGATGCACCGCGAACCGGTCCAGCAGCCGCTTGGTCGTGCTCGGCGCCACCACCGCGTCCCCCGAGTGCACCGCCTTGATCGCCTCGATGAGCTGCGCCGGCCCCGCGTCCTTCAGCAGGAACCCGCCCGCGCCCGCCTTGATCGCGGCGAACGCGTACTCGTCCAGGTCGAACGTGGTCAGGATGACGACCTTCGGCCCGGACCGCGCCACCACCTGCCGCGTCGCCTCGATCCCGTCCATCCGCGGCATCCGGACGTCCATCAGCACCACGTCCGCCCGCGTGTTCCGCAGCAGGTCCAGCGCCTGCAACCCGTCCCCGGCCTCCCCGGCGACCTCGATGTCGGGCTGCGCGTCCAGCACCATCCTGAACCCGGCCCGCACCAGCTCCTGATCGTCCACGAGCACCACCCGGATGGGGGCCGCCACGTCCGTCATGCCATCTCCCTGTCCGCGGCTCCCCGCACACCCGGCGAGGGACGCCGCAAGCCCTGGTCACGCCCGCCGCCGGTCACGCGGCGACCTCCTCGCGCACCGGGAGGACCGCCGCCACTTCGAAACCGCCGCCGGTGCGCGGGGCGGCGGTGACCGTGCCGCCGTACACGGCGACGCGTTCGCGCATCCCCGCCAGCCCGTGGCCGCGGCCGTCGTCGGGCGCGGCCGCCCCGCGGCCGTCGTCGACCACCCGGATCTCCAGCGCGTCGCCGGAGTAGGACAGCCGCACCGACACGCTCACCCGCGGGCCACCATGCTTGAGCGTGTTGGTCAGCGCCTCCTGGACGATCCGGTAGACGGTGAGCTGGCGCCCCTCCGACATGGCCTCGGGGTCGCCGTCGACCTCGAACTCCACCGGCAGCCCGGCCGCGCGGACCTGTTCGACCAGCTCGTCCAGTTGCGCCACGCCCGGCTGCGGCGCGTACGCCCCCGCGTCGTCGTCCTCGCGCAGCACGCCGAGGAGTCGCCGCATCTCCGCGAGCGCCAGCCGCCCCGTCGTGGAGATCGTGTCGAGCGCCTGCCGAGCCCGCCCCACGTCGGTGTCGATGGCGTAGGACGCGCCGTCCGCCTGCACCACGATCACGCTGACGTTGTGGGCCACCACATCGTGCAGTTCCCGGGCGATACGGGCGCGCTCGGCCGCCATCGCCACCTTGACCTCGTTGTCACGCTCGCGCTCCAGCCGCTCGGCCCGCTCCTCCACCGAACGCAGGTACGCCCGCCGCGTGCGCATGTGCAGGCCGAGGACGTACACGCCCGCCACCAGCACCGTCATCATGACGAACGTGAACTTCCGGTCATCGGCGCCGCTCGGGTAGCGGTAGGTGACCATGACCGCGCCCACCTCGCCGATCAGGGCCGCCGCGAGCCCCCAGCGGAACGTGCACCCGGCCGCGACCGTGTAGAGCCCCATCAGGACCGCCACGTTCGCCGGCACCGGGATCTGCCCCACCACGCACTGGACGCAGGAGACCAGCGCGACGACGGCGAAGACCGTCCGGGGGAACGTCCTGCGCAGCACCAGCGGCCCCGCCAGCGCGAAGGTCAGCAGCACGTAGAGCCCGGCGCCGATCCCGCTCGGCCCCACCAGCAGCGACGGCACCGAGAAGAACACGACCGGCAGCGCGAAGAAGGCGTCGACGAGCGGCTTCTTGCCCCGCAGCCACTCCCATGCGCTCGCCACCATGCCGACAGCGTACGTACCCGCAGGTCACTCCCGGATCAGCCGCAGGTCGGACCCGCGTCCACCGCAAGGATGGCCCGCCACCCACGGTAACGTCGCAGTCGTGGAGTCGCTGGTTTCCGGATGGCTGACGTGGCGCACCGCGATGGAGCGGGCCCTCTACGGAGAGGACGGTTTCTACCGGCGCGAACGCCCCGCCGAGCACTTCCGCACCTCGGTGCACGCCTCGCCGCGGTTCGCCGCCGCCATCGCCCGCCTGCTGGTCGAGGTCGACGCCCTGCTCGGCCACCCCGACCGGCTCGACGTGGTCGACATCGGCGCCGGCTCCGGCCGCCTTCTCGGCAACATCCTGGCCTGCGTGCCGCCGGATCTGGAGGCCCGGCTCGTCCCGACGGCGGTGGAACTCGCGCCGCGCCCCGCCGACGTCCCGTCCCGGATCGTCTGGCGCCCCGACCTGCCCGCCCGCATCACCGGCCTCGCCGTCGCGAACGAGTGGCTCGACAACGTGCCGCTGGACGTGGTGGAACGCACCCCCGAGGGCGTCCGGACCGTGCTGGTCGACCCCTTCAGCGGCACCGAGCGGCCGGGGCCGCCGCCGTCCGCCGAAGACACCGGCTGGCTGGATCTGTGGTGGCCGCTCGCCGAACCCGGCGACCGCGCCGAGATCGGGCACCCGCGCTGCGCGGCCTGGGCCTCCGTGATCGGCCGCCTGTCCGCCGGGCTCGCGCTCGCCGTCGACTACTCGCACTCCCGCGAGTCCCGCCCCGTCTACGGGACGCTGACCGGCTACCGCGACGGCGCGACCGTCCCCGCCGTCCCGGACGGATCGTGCGACGTCACCGCCCATGTCGCACTCGACGCCTGCCTGGTCGCCGGCCGCCGCGCCGGCGCGACCTCCAGCCTCCTGACGACCCAGCGCGAGGCCCTCCGCGCCCTGGGCCTCTCGGGAACCCGCCCACCCCTCGACCTGGCCCACCGGGACCCGCGCGCCTACGTGGCCGCCCTCTGTCACGCGGGCGAAGACGCCGAACTGACCGACCCCTCAGGCCTGGGCGGCTTCGGCTGGCTGACCCAGACCACCAACATCCCCCTCCCCAACCTCCTAACCCACCCCACCTAACCCCGGACCCAAAACCACCCGCAAAGACCATCCACCCCGAACCGGCCGCCAACTCAGCCCGCCCCAGAAGCCATCGCCCCCCACCCCCCTTGGTCACCGGCCCACCCAACCCCACGACCGCCACAGTCGAAGCCACGCCGCCGGACGACGCTCGACACCGTTCCCGCAAGCCTCACCGCCACAGACCAGCGCCACCCGCAAAAAGCGCCTTCTCCAACAAGCCACGCAGACTTCACCAAGCTCCCCCTCCAGCTCAACTCCAGGACGTGGTTCGGCTCGGGCGGCCCGGCGTCGGCGGGCGCGTTCTCGACGGGCGCCGTGTCAGATGGCACCGTCGCGGTCCTTCCAGTACGGGTCCCTGAGCTTGCGCTTGAGGAGCTTGCCGTTGGGTTCGCGGCATCGCCTCGATGAAGTCGACGGACCTCGGCCACTTCAAAGAGTCGCCAGCCACGCGCGGAGCGGCTTGAGCCACGCGCGCAGCGGCTTGGACCACGCGCGCAGCGGCTTGGACCACGCGCGCAGCGGCTTGAGCCGCGTGCGCAGCGGCTTGAGCCGCGTGTGCGGCGGCTTGGGTCGTGCGTGCGGGGGGGTGGGGCGGGCCTGGGGTGGTTAGCGCTCTACGTGTAGGGCGGTCAGGCCTCTCAGGACGTAGCCGGGCTTCCACTTTGGTTCGGTGGTGAGGCGTAGGGCGGGGGTTGCGCGCAAGAGCGCGCCGAATGACTCGGTCATTTCGATGCGGGCCAGGGGGGCGCCCAGGCAGTAGTGGATGCCGAGGCCGAAGGTGATGTGCGGGTTCGGGTCGCGGCCCAGGTCGAGCCGGTTCGGGTCGACGAACACCTCCGGGTCACGGTTGGCGGACGCGAACTGGAGGGCGACCTCGGCGCCACGCGGGATGTCGACGCCGGCGACCCTGATGTCCTCCAGCACCCATCGTTCGAACATGGGCGCCGGGGTGTCGTAGCGCAGCAGTTCCTCGACCGCGGTGGGCACGAGCGACGGGTCGGAGCGGAGGCGTTCCAGCTGGCCGGGGTTGCGGAACAGCGTCCACCAGCCGTTGCCCGTCGCGTTCACCGTGGCCTCGTGGCCCGCGTTGAGGAGCAGGACGCAGGTGCCGATCAGCTCGTCCTCGGTGAGCCGGTCGCCCTCGTCAACGACGTGGGCCAGGGCGGTGATGAGGTCGTCACCCGGCTCGCTCCGCCGGGCGCGGGCGAGGTCGCGAAGGTAGTCGGAGAACTCCACGGCCGCACGGACGGCGGTCCGCTGGACCTCCTCGGGCGGGTTCAGCTCGTACATGCCGCAGATGTCGGCCGACCAGGGGCGCAGCAGGTGCCGGTCTTCGACGGGGACGCCCAGCATCTCGGCGATCACGTTCACCGGCAGCGGTTCGGCGATCTCGGCGAGCAGGTCGCCGCCGCCACTGTCGGCGAGCCCCGTCGCGAGCTCCTCGGCGAGGCGCCGGATCATCGGACGCAGGCCCTCCACCATGCGGGCCGTGAACGCCTTGGACACCAGGCGCCGCAACCGCGTGTGGGTGGGCGGCTCCACGTCGAGCATCCCGGCGCGGATGAGATCCCAGAAGGGTTTGAGGAAGTCGGGCTCCGGCTCCTGCCCGAACTCCTCGTGACTCGCGATGTGCAGGTACGACCGCCCGAGGCGACGGTCGCGCAGCAGCCCGTCGACGTCCTCGTAGCGGCTGATCACCCACTGGCCGGTGGGTTCGTGGAAGAACACCGGTTGCTCGGCGCGGAGCCGCTCGAACACCGGATACGGGTCCGCCACGAATTCGGCGGACCAGGGGTCGTAGGCCAGGTCGCTCATGAACCGACGATATGTGCCCTTTGCGGTCGACTGGGGCGGAGCCGAGCAACCGAGCACGGGTGACGGCCCCCATGGCAGGCGTATCTCCCCCAAGACCCGGTCGGACACGGGTGCGGCTCTCCGGCATCGTGCCCATGCCTGAGGCGGGGCCGCGAGCCCGGTGCCGTCGAGAGATTTCTCGGCGCCGGCGGATGATGCGGCCGATCAGCGAGCGCCGGCCCGGGCGGTTCCAGCCGCTCCGGGCGAACTCGATGATCGGATCAAGGCTGATGATCAAGCGCCTGCGAAGTCCCATCGGGGCGCCTCCTTCCACGTGATCGCGTTCGCTCCCGGGCGGGGTCGGCCCGCCCTCCCCCCTCGGGCGGGCCGACGTGTTCCATCGTCGGAGGACGCCGGGGGGCGCGGAAGGAGAACGCGATCCTGTGGATAAGTCGTCAGCGGGCCCAGTGGGTGGGGTCGCCGCCACCGGCGCGGCGGGCGGCGAGGGCTCGGCTCACGGTGGACTCCACGATCGCGCGGGCCTCGCCCAGCTCGCGGTCCGCCGCGGCCACCTGGACCGGCCCCGGAGGCGCGTCCACGTGGACGGTCGCCAGGCCCAGCAGGCGCTGGAAGGGGTTCACGGTCAGCCTGACGCTCTGCGCGCGCGCGTGGGCGATCACGTCCGTGCGGCGGCAGGGCCATCCGTGCCGGGTCACGAAGACCACGTCGTCGGTGCCGGCGCCGTCCGCATGCTCGATCGACACGGTCTTGGACGACGCGGGGACGAGAGCGACCGAGTCCACCTGCGTCCCCGGGAAGACCTGCGAAACGAGGTGCATGGCGACTTGGCGCGGCGCGACGGGGAGAAGGGTCGACGAGAGCGCTTGGCGCTCGCCCGCGTATCCGGCGACGGTGACGTCGACGCGGGCCCAGCCCAGGCTCCGCCAGATCAACGGTTCGACGATGCTGACGGCCTGGACGCGGCCCGGCGGAAGCGTCTGCATCCGGGTCTCCAGCAGGCCGTAGCGCAGGCGGATCCCGTCCGGTGACATCGCGACCGTGAAGTTGGCGTACATGACCAGAGGTGCGATCACGGCTCGGATGAGGCCGAGCAGGACCGGGATGGTGACGGCCAGGATGCCGCCCTCCGCGTACATCACCAGGAAGATGAGCGACGCGAGGAAGAGCAGCACCGTCCCCAGGACGGGCAGCCGCACGATGAGCGACCCCAGCAGAGTGCCGAACGGTACACGCCACAGGTGCCGTTCGGGCGCTTCCGGAGTTTGGCCCGGGAGTCCGGCCGCGCGGGCGAGGAGTTCGGCACGCAGCTGTTGCGCCGACTGCCGGCCCAGGTAGCGGAGGGCGATTTCGCTCTGCTCGCCCCCTGCCAGCTCCACGCGCACTTCAGAAAGCGCGAACACCCGCGTCACCAGCGGACGCACGACGTCGATGGCCTGGATCCGCGAAAGCGGGATGCGGCGCGCGTTCTTACGGAGGATGCCGGTTTCGACGACGAGGTCGTCGTTGTCGACACGGAAACGCAGGGCAAGCCAGGTCCACAGGCCGGTTCCTACTGCGATCAGTCCCATGGGGATGGTCACGAGGATGAACCTCAGGATCACCTCCGGCGTGAGCGCCAGGGTGATGCCGCTGCTGGTCTGGGTCAGCAGCAGCGGGAAGCCGAGCAGGACGAAGTAGATGATGAGGAAGACGAACGCGCGAAGCGGGGCCGTTGCCCAGTGGAGCCTGTGCGTACCCTCCGAAAAGCGGATCGGTGGGCGTTGCGGCTGCGGCGGTCCGTACGCGTACGGCGGACGTGGCGGGCCGAAGCCGGGACGGGGCGGCGGGTAGGGCGGTCCCGCAGGGCGACCATAGGGGCCCGCGGGTCCAGGCGGTCCGGGCGGGCCCGGTTGTCCATGTGGACCAGGCGGGCCCGGTTGTCCAGGCGGGCCGGGCGGGCCGGATCGTCCAGGCGGGCCATACGGGCCGTAGGGGCCGTTCATAGGCCCATGCCCCGCTCCTCGCCCTTCTGCGCGAGACGGTCACGCAGGAGCGCGGCCTCCGCAGTGGGCAGTCCCGGAATCGTCGCGTCCGTAGCCGCGGCGGCGGTGTGCATGCGGACGGTGGCGACACCCATCCACCGCTCCAGAAGCCCGGCGGTGACGTCCACGAACTGCATCCGCCCGTAAGGGACCACGATGAGCCGCCGGACGAGGACGCCGTGGGTCACGATGAGGTCGTCGCCACGCTCGGCGTAGCCGTAGGCCCTGCGGTCCAGCTCCGCGACAACCCAGGTGAGGATGACCCCGAGGACGACGGCGACGACCCACATGGACGCCGCGACCACGGTGCCGTTCCTCCACACGATGAAAGCGCCAACGCCACCCACGGGAATCGCCCACAGGACCGCGGTGAGAAGCCTGTGCCAGGCATGGCGTTTGGAGATGGGCGACCAGTGAAGGCCGGCACCAGGCGCGAAGGCCTGGTCCGCCTGGTAGATGGGCGGCCCCTGCTGCGGCGGGTATGGTGCCCCTGTCTGGCCCTGACCAGGTGGCTGACCGCCGTGGCCCGGACCGGACGGCACGGGCGGACGCACCGCGCCCTGCTGTCCGGGATGCGCGGCGGGATCGAACGGCGGTTCGCCGTGGCTCGCGTTCATTGCCCCCTAGTCAATCGGATAACGACTACCGCTCGCCATGGGACCATGAAGCAGTGATCGGAGTGGCGGAGGCGCGACCATGACCACCGAACGGATCGTCGGGATCGGTGCGGGCGCCAAAGAGCTCGCCACCGAGGACATGACCCTGAACATCGGCCCCCAGCACCCGTCCACGCACGGCGTGCTCCGGCTGAAGCTCACCTTGGACGGCGAACGCATCTCGGCGGCGGAGCCCATCGTGGGCTACATGCACCGGGGAGCGGAGAAGCTGTTCGAGGTCCGCGACTTCCGGCAGATCATCGTCCTGGCGAACCGGCACGACTGGCTGTCGGCGTTCTCCAGCGAACTCGGCGTCGTTCTGGCCGTCGAACGCATGCTCGGCATGGAGGTCCCCCTACGCGCGGTGTGGGCGAGGACGCTGCTGGCAGAGCTGAACCGGATCCTCAACCACCTGATGTTCCTGGGCTCCTACCCGCTGGAAGTGGGCGCCATCACCCCGATCTTCTACGCGTTCCGCGAGCGTGAGGTCCTGCAACGCGTCATGGAGGAGATCTCCGGTGGACGCATGCACTACATGTTCAACCGTGTCGGCGGGCTAAAGGACGAGCTGCCCGCCGGTTGGACGGCGCGCGCGCGGGCGGCGGTCTCCGAGGTGCGCGCCCGCATGGGCGACATCGACGACCTCATCATGGGCAACGAGATCTTCCGGGCCCGTACCAGGGGGGTCGGCGTCCTCACCCAGGAGCAGATCCTGCAGTACGGGGTGTCCGGGCCCATCGCGCGCGCGTCCGGCGTGGACTTCGACCTGCGCCGGGACGAGCCCTACCTCGCCTACGGCGAACTGGACGTCCGCGTGGTCACCCGGTCGGAGGGCGACTGCCTGGCACGCTTCGAATGCCTGCTCGACCAGGTGCACGCTTCCCTGGACCTCGCGGACGCCTGCCTGGACCGCCTCGCTGAGCTCCCGCCCGGCCCCATCAACCAACGGCTGCCGAAGGTTCTGAAGGTGCCAGAAGGACACACCTACGCCTGGACGGAGAACCCGCTGGGCATCAACGGGTACTACCTGGTGTCGCGGGGCGAGAAGACACCGTGGCGGATGAAACTGCGGTCCGCGTCGTTCAACAACATCCAGGTGCTCGCGGAACTGCTGCCCGGCACCCTGGTCGCCGACATGATCGCCATTCTGGGCTCGATGTTCTTCGTCGTCGGCGACATCGACAAGTAGCGCGAAGCCCGCAAGTCACCCGGCGCCGCGACCCCCGACGGACCTCAGGCCCGGGACGCGCCGGGTTGGTCGCGCTGCTCGTCGTCCGGTCCCTTCGGAACCCGGCACGCGTACTCCAGGAAGAACGCCGCCGCCACCAGCACGATGGCCGCGAGGAAGGTGCCGCCGCTCACGAAGAAGTCGTGGCGGGGCGTCGACTTCTCCAGCGACGCGGAGAGGCTGACGGCGAAGCCGCCGAACACGCCCGCGATGACCGCCGCGGAATGCGCACTGGCCTTCCCCAGGGCCGCCAGGCGCGCCACCGCCAGGGGATCCAGAGGCTTCCCCGGCTTGCGGGCGGAGTCCGCCGCGCGTCCGCTGGAGGGCTTGCGGCGAATGCGGCGCAGGACGTTCAACCCTGTGAAGGCCTCACCGAGGGCGAGCAGCAGCAGCGTCGGCACCGCGGTCCACGGCAGCGGGGGCAGCGACAGATAGGCAGAACGCAGCACCGCCCAAGTGATGACCCCTATGACGACCACGAGGGCGACGAGGAACAGGGGGCGGGACGGCTTCATGCAGGCTGCTGCAGAACCAGGTCGTCACGCCGGCGGCATGCCGACGGGCCGCCCTCCGCCTGCTTAACCTCGGCCAGGTCTCCCACGCGACCGTGCCCGGCCAGCAGCACGTCGGGCTCGATGTCTGCCCACGGGACGAGGACGAACGCGCGCTCGTGCGCGCGCGGGTGCGGGAGCGTCAGATCGGGGTCGTCGGACGTGATGTCGCCGAAGGTCACGATGTCGATGTCGAGGGTGCGGGGGCCCCAGCGGACCAGGCGTTCGCGGCGCATCGAGTTCTCGATGTTCAGGACCCGCTCCAGCAGGTTCTCCGGGGGCAGCCGCGTGTCGGCGATGAGCACGATGTTCAGGAAGTCGCCCTGCTCCGGGATGCTCTCGCCGGGCGGCGCGTAGGGGGCGGTCTCGTAGACCGGGGAGAACGCCACGAAACTCAGCCCTGGCGCGTCGAACAGGGCGTCGACCGCCTCCTGGATGTTGTCCAGCCGGTCCCCGAGGTTGCTGCCGATCGAGAACACGACACGGTGCTGGACCAGCATGTGCCCACCGGTGGCGGTGCGGTCGGGCATGCGGTCGGACGCTGTCATGGGCGACTCCTCGTGATCTTCACGGCGACGTCGGCGAAGGGGTGCGGGATCGGGGCGCTCGGCTTGTGGACGGTGATCTCGACCTCGGACACCAGTCGATCTTCCAGACATATCTTCGCCAGCCGGTCGGCCAGCGTTTCCAGGAGGTTCAGGGGCTCCCCCTCCACGGCGGCGACCAGCCGGCCGGCGAGCGTTCCGTAGTCGACGGTACGCGAGAGGTCGTCGCCTTCCGCGGCGGGGCGCGTGTCGAGGCCGAGGACGGCGTCCACGACGAACTCCTGGCCCAGGTCGCGCTCGGCAGGCAGGCACCCGTGGCGGCCCCGCGCCCGGAGCCCGCGCAACTCGATGCGGTCGAGAGTCATTCTTCCTCTGCATCCACGACGTTGAGGACGGGGGAGCCGTGGTGAAGCAGAAGCCGCCACTCCCCACCCGCCCGTACGAACACGTTCGTCGCCACGATGCTTCCACCGGCGAGGAACCCTGCTTCGGTGTCCTCGTCGGCGGTCAGGATGTTCTCCTTGCACGTCACCACGGCGTGGTCGCCGTACACGTCCGTCTCCACGTCGGTGAGCACGAACTGGATGTAGGACGTGTTGGCCATGATGAGCGCCCACGATCGCAGGACAGCCTCTCGTCCCCGCAGCATCGTCCAGCCGGGGTGGACGCAGGAGACGCCGTCGGCGTACGGGCCGTCCGCCCAGACCGCCGACATGCGGTCGAAGTCACCGGCCTCGAACGCGGCGTAGAACTCGGCATGGACCTCGTCCACGTCGGCGCGGTTCACGGCACGGCTCATAGGCGGGGACTCCCGTCGTCGTTACTGGCGTCGTCGTTGCTGTCCTTGGTAGCGCTGTCCTTGATAGCACTGCCTTTGCTCGCGCTTTCCTGGCTCACGCTGTCGGGGCCGGCCAGACGCGCCGCGCGCATCGCGGCCGCCACCCGTACCGCGTCCGCGTTGGGCCGGACCCTGTGCACCCTTACGCACCATGCCCCGGCGGCCGCAACGAGAGACGTGATGGCCACGGTCGCGTCATCGCATTCGCCGAACGGACGGCGCGTCCCGTCCGGTTCCGCAAGGAGCCGCGTCAGGAACCCCTTGCGGGACGCGCCCACCAGGACGGGGTAGCCGAGACCAGTGAACGCGTCGAGATGGGCAAGCAGCGACCAGTTGTGCCCCGTCTCCGGGTTCTTGGCGAAGCCCAGCCCAGGGTCGAGCACGATCATCGACGGATCGACGCCCTCCCCCAGCACGGCGTCGACCCTGTGCAGCAGTTCGTCGCGCACCTCACGAACCACGTCCGTGTAGATGGCGCGGTTGTACATGTCATGGCTGTGGCCGCGCCAGTGCATCACCACGTAGGGCACGCCCGCGGCGGCCACCACGCGCGGCATATCAGGGTCGGCCAAGCCGCCGCTCACGTCGTTCACCAGCCGCGCGCCCGCGCCGACCGCGGCCTCGGCGACCTCGGCGCGCATGGTGTCGACGCTCACGGGGACGTTCTCGGCCACGAGCGCCTCAATGACCGGAACCACGCGGCGCAGTTCCTCTTCTTCGGACACACGCTGCGCACCAGGCCGCGTCGACTCGCCGCCCACGTCCACGATGTCGGCGCCCTCGCCCACGAGATCGAGCCCGTGGCGGACCGCTTTCTCCGGGTCGAACCAGGCTCCGCCGTCGGAGAAGGAGTCGGGGGTCACGTTGACCACGCCCATGACGAGGCACCGCCCTGGCTCGGGCAGCCCCGGAACGGCGGCACTGGTCATGTCACCCAACCCTATGCCTTGCGATCGACCCGCCGGAGCGGCCCTCCAACCGCCTCATCCGTCCGGCATACCCTCTCCGGAAGCAGCAGAACGGGCCTCAGCTTGACGCTGAGGCCCGTTCAGACGTTCAGGCAGACTCGGGGAGCCCGAGTGCCCGTCAGCGGCCGAGAATCAGGCTCATCGCCTCGGACCGCGTCTCGGGGTGGTCCCGGAAGTCGCCGCGCACCGCCGACGTCACCGTCTTGGCGCCCGGCTTCCGCACCCCGCGCATCGTCATGCACAGATGCTCGGCCTCGATCACCACGATCGCGCCGCGGGGCTCCAGCACCGTCATCATCGCGTCGGCCACCTGGCTGGTGAGGCGCTCCTGCACCTGCGGCCGGCGGGCGTACACGTCCACCAGCCGGGCCAGCTTCGACAGACCGGTGATCTGGCCCTTCTTGTTGGGCGTGTAGCCCACGTGCGCGACCCCGTGGAAAGGCACCAGGTGATGCTCGCAAACGGAGTACACCTCGATGTCCTTCACCAGGACCATTTCCTCATGGTCGGCGTCGAACACCGTGGTCAGCGCGTCCTCGGGCTTCTGGCGCAGGCCCGCGAACTGCTCGGCGTACGCGCGCGCCACCCTGGCGGGGGTGTCGCGCAGCCCGTCGCGCTCGGGGTCCTCCCCGATGCCGATCAGGATCTCGCGCACGGCCTTCTCGATGCGCGCGTGGTCGAAACGCCCGCCGTGCAGGGTCTCGCCCGGCGGGTCGTTCTCGATCGGCGCCTCGTCGTACGGGATCGCCAAGGCCGTCAGCTCTCGCCCGGGGCCGGGTCGACGGCCTCAGAGGTGACGCCGCTCTGGCCGTTGTTCTTGGTCAGGTCGGCGACGTCCTGCGGGCCGAGCAGGGCCAGCTCCTTGGGCGTGAGCACCGGCGGACGGTCGGACGGGAGGCGCTTGCCGTAGCCGGTGTAGGAGTTCTGGTGCGGCCGCTTCTGGATCGGCGCGAAGATCTCCAGCACCTGCTGCTTGGACAGCGTCTCCTTCTCCATCAGGTTGACGACGAGCTCGTCCAGGACGTCCCGGTACTCGACGAGGATCTCCCACGCCGTGTCGTGCGCGCCCTCGATGTAGCGCCGGACCTCGTCGTCGATCGCGGAGGCGATGTCCTCGGAGTAGTCGCGCTCGTGGCCCATGTCGCGGCCGAGGAAGACCTCGCCCTGCCCGGTGCCGAACTTGCGCGCGCCGAGGCGCTCGCTCATGCCGTACTCGGTCACCATGTTGCGGGCGATGGAGCTGGCCTTCTCGATGTCGTTGGCCGCGCCGGTGGTCGGCTCGTGGAAGACCAGTTCCTCGGCGGTGCGGCCGCCCAGCAGCATGGCGAGCTGGTCGGTCATCTCCGAACGGGTCGTGAGGAACTTGTCCTCCATCGGGAGGGTCATGGTGTAGCCCAGGGCCCGTCCGCGCGGAAGGATCGTCACCTTGTGCACCGGGTCGGAGTTCGGCAGCGCGTGAGCCACCAGGGCGTGGCCGCCCTCGTGGTAGGCGATGATCTTCTTTTCCTTCTCCGACATCACCCGGGTCTTGCGCTCCGGACCGGCCATGACGCGGTCGATGGACTCCTCCAGGGTGTCCATGTCGATCAGCTTGCGGTCGAAGCGCGCGGTGAGCAGCGCCGCCTCGTTGATCACGTTGGCCAGGTCGGCGCCGGTGAAGCCCGGCGTGCGGCGCGCGATCACGTCGAGGTCGACGTCCTGCGCGAACGGCTTGCCGCGACCGTGCACGCGCAGGATGCCCTTGCGGCCCTCCAGGTCGGGACGGTCCACGGTGACCTGGCGGTCGAAGCGGCCGGGACGCAGCAGCGCCGGGTCGAGGATGTCGGGACGGTTCGTCGCGGCGATCAGGATCACGCCGCCCTTGACGTCGAACCCGTCCATCTCGACCAGCAGCTGGTTGAGGGTCTGCTCGCGCTCGTCGTGGCCGCCGCCGAGGCCCGCGCCGCGGTGTCGGCCGACGGCGTCGATCTCGTCGATGAAGATGATCGAGGGGGCGTTGGTCTTGGCCTGCTCGAACAGGTCGCGGACCCGGGACGCGCCCACGCCGACGAACATCTCGACGAAGTCCGAGCCGGAGATCGAGTAGAACGGCACGCCCGCCTCGCCGGCGACGGCGCGCGCCAGCAGCGTCTTGCCGGTGCCGGGCGGGCCGTACAGCAGCACACCCTTGGGGATCTTGGCGCCGATGGACTGGAACTTCGCCGGGTTCTGCAGGAAGTCCTTGATCTCTTCGAGCTCCTCCAGGGCCTCGTCGGCCCCGGCCACGTCGGCGAAGGTGGTCTTCGGGGTGTCCTTGGTGATGAGCTTGGCCTTGGACTTGCCGAAGTTCATCACCCGTGAGCCGCCGCCCTGCATCTGGTTCATGATGAACAGGAAGATCAGCACGATGACCACGATGGGCAGCAGGCTGAACAGCAGGTTAAGGAAGAAGCTCTGCTTCGGGACATCAACGTTGTAGCCGCCGGACAGCTTGCCGGCGTTGGCCTGGTTCTGAAGCTGCTGCTGCAGCTGGAGGCCCTGGCCCTCGACCCAGGAGGCCTGCTGCTGCTTGCCGTTGGTGAGCGTCAGCTCGATCCGCTGGTCCTTGTCAATGATCTTGGCGGACTTCACCTGGCCCGCGTTGATCTCCTGGACGACCTTGGATGTGTCGACCTTCTCGAACGAACGGCCGGGGTTGACGCCCCACATGACGAGGGCGACCAAGAGGCCGAACAGCAGGATCCACAGCAGCGGCCCGCGAAAATAGCGCTTCACGTCCATTTATCCGGTTACCCCGTAGGGGCCCGTCCCTCCTGACCAACTCTGTGTGCGATCCTCGCCCGTCCCTGGGGACGGACGCCACTGCGACCAACAATGCGACCAACGGGAAGGCCCGTCGCCCGGGGCTCCGGTCCCACCGTGGCGGCTTCCCTCATATGGCTTCCCGAACCCAGGGTCCGGGACACCGACGGTACACCGCAGGCGTAGGAGACGCAGCCGACGCCGTTCTCCCGCATCCCTTGCCTATACCCGTCAACGACCTTTGCAACGATTCGTCACGGTCCCTTGTTCCCTGGGGGCGTTGGTGCGCCTCCGGCCGGCGTGGACATGTCCGGGCGATCCGGGCCTCCCCGCCCCTGCCGGCAACCTCCTGGACGCTCAGGCTCCGTCCCCGCCGTACACGTGCGGGGCCAGGGTCCCGACGAAGGGCAGGTTCCGGTACCGCTCCGCATAGTCGAGCCCGTAGCCGATGACGAACTCGTTCGGGATGTCGAAGCCGATGTACTTCACGTCGAGTTCGGTCGTGACGGCCTCCGGCTTGCGCAGCAGCGCGCAGATCTCCAGCGAGGCGGGGTTGCGCGAGCGCAGATTGCTCACCAGCCACGACAGCGTCAGGCCCGAGTCGACGATGTCCTCCACGATCAGGACGTGCCGGTCGAGGATGTCGGTGTCGAGGTCCTTCAGGATGCGGACGACGCCGGAGGACTTCGTGCCCGAGCCGTAGGACGACACGGCCATCCAGTCCATGGAGGCGGGCGAGTGCAGCGCCCGCGCCAGGTCGGCCATGATCATGACGGCGCCCTTGAGGACCCCGACGAGCAGCAGGTCCCTGCCGGCGTAGTCGGCGTCGATCTGCGAAGCGAGCTCGCGCACCTTGGCCTGCAGGTCGTCCTCGGAAATCAGCACCTTCGCCAGGTCGTTGCCCAGGTCCTTCTCGTCCACAACCCCACCTCATAGCTCAGACCTCGCCCGTCCGGTGGGACGGACGTCGGACGGACACCGCCGCGCGCCGTTCGGGCAGTGCGCGGCGGACGCGGCACGTGATGATCCGCACACACCGCGACGTCAAACCGGGCCGAACAGCAGCTTTCCAGACCTCCTGAAGGCGCGCAGCCCCCCGGGCAGATCCACGTGCCGCTGGCCGTGCCAGGCCGTGACCAGCCGATCCACTGCATCGATATGGACCGCCGCGAGCGTACCCGGTGGGCTGCCGGCCCTGACCGCCGCCGTCCGCAGCACCCTGGTGCGGACGGCTCTGGGCAGCCCTGCGAGCCCTTCCAGGCGGACCGCCACCGTGTAACCGTCTTCGGAGACCTCCAAGTCGGAGTAGGCGCGAGCGCTCATCTCGTCTAGGGCGTCGGCGTCGTCGCGCAGCATCCTCGCCGTCCGCGCCAGTGCTTCGGCCACTCCCGGGCCGAGCGCCTCCTCCAGAGCGGGAAGGGCCTCGTGCCGGACGCGCACGCGCGCGAAGGCACGGTCGATGTTGTGGGGGTCGTCCCAGGGGTCCAGGCCCATGGCTTTGCAGGCGCGGCGCGTGGTGGCGCGATCCAGTCCCAGCAAGGGCCTTAGGTAGAGGACGCCACTGGAGCGTCTGAAAGTGGTGGGCATGCCGGCCAGCGAGCGGGCCCCCGAACCACGCGCCAGCCCGAGCAGGACGGTTTCGGCTTGGTCGTCTTGCGTGTGACCAAGCAAGACGCCCGTAGCGCCGAATCGAGCGGCGGCACCGTCCAGGGCTGTGTATCGGGCGTCCCGGGCTGCGTTCTCTGGGCCGCCTGGCCCGTCGACAGTGACCGCGACAGATCCCGCTGGGTCGAGACCGAGGCCGACCATGGTTCGGACCACCTCGTCGGCACGCTTGTCCGAGCCGTCCTGCAGGCCATGGTCGATGGTGATGCCTCCGGCCCGACGCCCTGCCCTGGGCGCTTCGAAGGCCAGCGCCCCAGCGAGCGCCAGCGAATCAGCGCCCCCGCTGCACGCGGCCAGCACCATCGCGCCCTCAGGCACGTCGGCGAGCACCCGGCGCACCGCGAGACGCACCGCTGCCACAGCCGGATCAGGGCCCATGGCAAACGTCTACCATCACACGGCGCCGCACGCCCAAGGCAGGCAAAGCCTCAGGGTCGCTGTGGGTCAGGCCTCGTTGGCCTTCGGCGGAGCATCGATGGCGCGTGTGCCGACGACCCTGCTCATCCACAGCGTGGGTTCCTTGATTTCGTCGTGGCTCGGGAGCGTCTCCGGCGACTGCCAGACCTGGTTGAAGCCGCTCATGCCGACCTCGGTGACGACCCTCCGCACGAACCGCGACCCCTCCGCGTACTGCTTCATCTTCAGGTCGATGCCGAGCAGGCGCCGGATCGTCTTGTCGAGTTTGGAGCCGCCCGAACGCCGTCCCTGGAAACGCGACCGGATCTGCTGGACGGACGGCACCACCTCGGGGCCCACGGCGTCCATGACGTAGTCGCCGTGCCCTTCGACAAGCGTCATCACGGCCGTGAGGCGGTCGAGGATCTCCCGCTGCTCAGGCGTCTGGATCGCGTCGATGAGGTTGGAGTCACCGCCGCGCACGGCGTCGGCGACGGCCTCGGCCGCGTCCCGGATGCGGTCCAGCATCATGCCGGGGTCGAGGTCGGACGCGAGGAGGAACTTGGTCATCTGGTCCTGGACGTACTCGCGCAGCCAGGGGACGCCGGTGAACTGGGCGCGGTGCGTCTCCTCGTGCAGGCAGACCCAGAGGCGGAAGTCACGCGACTCCACACCGAGCTCCTGCTCCACATGAACGATGTTGGGCGCGACCAGAGTCAGCCGCCCTGTCGGCGCACGCCCGGACGGGTCCGGCGGCAGGAACAGCTCGTACTGCCCCAGGACGCGGCTCGCCATGTACGCCAGGATCGCGCCCACCTGCATGCCCGTGACGCGAGAACCGACCGCCTGGACGACGACGTTGCCCGCCCCACCGAGGGGGCCGCCGTTCCCCTTCGCGGACATCTGCTCCATGAGCGGCTCCAGCACCACCCGGAAACCGTCCACGTTGGCACGGATCCAGCCGGGCCTGTCCACGATCGTCGCAGGGTCGGGGTCGAGCTCGGACGCCATCCCGGTGAAGTCCCGGACGTGCCCGTGGGCGATCTTCGACAGGTCGCGCAGCTCCTTGACGACCTCACGGGCCTCGGCATGGGTGACCTGCGGCCCGGGCCTGACGAGCCGGGTGCCGGCCTGGACCGCCAGGTTCCAGTCGATCATTGAGGCGCTCATGTCACCACCGTACGTTCGGAACGCGGCGCCGGAGCGCCCTGCTTGGTCGTTCAACGAACAACCGTTCTGGTTATCTCCCGTACGGGCGCCCCCACACCCGCGCCGCGGCTCGGGTGTGGGGTCTCAGATCAGCCGCATCCGCAGGTGGCCACCGCTGCGGCGAGCTGGTCGAGCTTGCCTGGGTCGACCGGTCCCTTGCCATCTCCTGCCATGAACGCGAAGGCGAGCAGGCGCCCGTCCGCGTCGTAGGCGAGTCCGGCCAGGGTGCTGACGCCCGCCAAGGTGCCGGTCTTGGCGCGGACCATCCCGGCGCCCCCTTGGCTGGCCGTGACGGTGTAGCGGGGCGGGCTCAACGTCCCGGAGAACCCTGCGATGGGCAGGCCGGTGATGACCGGACGCAGCTTCGGGTGGTCCCCGCCTGCGGCGAGAGAGACGATCCGGGCCAGCGCGATGGGCGAGATGCGGTTGAGCGGCGACAACCCACTGCCGTCGTTGACCGAGACTCCCTCGGCCACGCCCAACCCGGCCAGAACCTGCCGGACGGCCTGCGCGGCATCGGCGAATGTCGCGGGACGTCCCAGATTGATGGCCACCTGGCGGGCCACCGCCTCGGCCACGTCGTTGTCGCTGTCGGTCAGCAGATGCTCCACGAGCGCGGACAACGGCGGCGACTGGACGGCGCCGAGTTGCGCAGCCCCCTTCTCAGCGATGGTCGAACGACCGGCCCTGGCACTGACCCCGTTCTTGGACAGCAAGCGCGCGAACTCCCTGGCCGCAGCGGAAGGCGGGTCCGAAACCCGTGTCTTGCTGGACGGGTCCGATGGCGCTACACGTCCCTCATCGACGGTCAAGGCGCTGACAGGCGCCACCTCGCCGTCGGGCAGATAGTTGGGTTTCCAACCCGCAGCCGTTCGGGGCCCCTGGTAGGCGGACGAGTCGTAGTCCACGCGCACCTGGCCCGCGCCAGACGCCTTCAGGGCCGTGGCCGTCTGGCGGGCCAGATCCGCAAGCGACGCATAGGGCGGGTGGTCGGCTCCGGCACGCGGCGGCAACGCCGTCAGGGTAGGATCCCCGCCTCCGACCAGAATGATCCCGTCGCCGGCGCCGCGCACGACCCGGGTGGTGATCCGGTGGCCCGGCCCGGCCGAGGCCAGCGCCGCCACCGACGTCGCCAGCTTCGTCGTCGAGGCCGGGGTGGCGGGCTGCCCGGCGCGCAGCTCGTACAGCGGCCGCCGGGTCTCCGCGTCGACGACCACCGCGTTTATCTTCGCCTGCGGTCCCCCGATCAGCGCGGACAGCCGCCCCGCCAGGGCGGACGGGTCGGGCGGACGGCCCGACCCGGGCTCCGCGGCGGGCATCGCGGCGGACGACGGCGCGATCCGCACCAGGTCGCGCGCCGCCACGCTGGGCGGTTGCGGCGACAGGCGGCGGTCGGGTGTGAGTTTCACCACTGCCAGACCTGCGGCGACGGCGAAAACGTTAAGGAGGGACAGCGACAGGACTGCGAGGGCCCGGCCCCGTCCAGGCACGTGACCGCCCCTCTCCCACTCAGCACTCACCAACGTGCGACATCCTTATACAGGGGAACACTCACCTGTGGTGCCGGCCTCGCCCACAGGCTCCCGAAAGACTATTCACTGCGAGCGCGCAGGGAGCGGAGGACATCTTGGATTTCGACGTCACGATTGAGATCCCGAAGGGTCAGCGGAACAAGTACGAGGTGGACCACGAGAGCGGCCGCATCCGGCTCGACCGCATGCTCTTCACCTCCACGCAGTATCCGGCCGACTACGGCTTCGTCGAGGACACCCTCGGCGAGGACGGCGACCCCCTGGACGCCCTGGTCCTGCTCCAGGAACCGACGTTCCCCGGCTGCCTCATCCGCTGCCGCGCCGTGGGCATGTTCCGCATGACCGACGAGGCCGGCGGCGACGACAAGGTCCTGTGCGTCCCCGCCACCGACCCCCGCATGGAGCACCTGCGCGACATCCACCACGTCGCCGAGTTCGACCGGCTGGAGATCCAGCACTTCTTCGAGGTCTACAAGGACCTGGAGCCCGGCAAGTCCGTCGAAGGCGCCAGCTGGGTGGGCCGCGTGGAGGCCGAGCAGGAGATCGAGCGTTCCTTCAAGCGCGCCTCCGACCAGGGCGGCCACTGAGCCGTCTCCGGCCCGTGCGGCCGGCCGGGCCGTGCGGAGTCGCGGACGGCACCGACCCGCTCCCTGCCGCCCACGCGACGCTCGCGACGAACCCTTCTGTAGGACTCCTGCAGAAGGGTTCTCGCTTTGTACGGGGGTTGGGCTCTATCAGCCCGCAGGGCGTGTGGCACCGATCAGGTCGTGCCGGTGGATGCTCGCTATGCGCACCCGTGCACCGGTGTAGGGCGCTTCCACCATGCGTCCATCGCTGAGGTAGAGCCCGACGTGGTGGATCGTGGCGGGGTCGGAGCGATTGGTCGCGAAGAAGACCAGGTCACCTGCGCGCAGTCTGCTGATGGGAATGTGCGGTCCGGACGTCCACTGGGTGCCCGTCCAGTGGTCGAGCCGCACACCCGCCTTGTTCCACGCGTACATGGTCAGGCCTGAGCAGTCGAAGCCGACCGTACCGGCACCCTGATCGATGCCGTAGGTCGGCCCGTCCATGTCGCCCCCGCCCCAGGAGTAGGGCGTGCCGAGCCACTTGAGCGCCGCCTCGACCGCGATGGCACCGCGCGCCTCTGGTGGCACCTCCTTCGGAACGGGGAAATCCGAACGGAACTTGCGCGTCTGCGCCTTCTCCCGCGCTCGTTCCCGCGCACGTTCCCGCGCACGCTTGACTTCCGCAGCATGCGCCTGGGCCTTACCAAGCTTGTCTTCCAGACGGCGCTTATCCGTCTCGATGCGCTGGACGGCCTCCTGTTGGGTGGCCACAGCGTCCTGTGCGAGCCGTTTGGCCTCGTCGGCGCGCCTCGTGGCTGCGCCTTGCTCGTCCAGCGCGGTCTTCGCCTGGCGGCGGAAGACGTCCGCAACCGTCTTGGAGGCCTCGACCCGGCGGAACATGGCGGTCCGTCGTTCGGCGAGCATCTTCACCATGCCCGCGCGGTCCATGAAGCCTTGGGGCCCGCCTTCCCCCGCGACCGCCGAGGACATCGGGTCGTAGCCGGTGTTGTCCTGGTAGACCTGCGCGGCGAACGTCGCCAGTTCGGCTCTGGCCTGCTCCACTCTCCGGTCCGCCTCGGCGAGCCTCCCTTGGACGTCCCTGTACGTCTCCTGCGCGCGCCGCAGTTGCACGAGTTCCCCGTTGTAGCGCTCCACGGCGGCCTCTGCGGTGACGGCGAGCCTGTCGAGTTCGCCGTCGGCCTGGGCGAGCATGGCCTTCGTCCGCCCGACCTCGGCCGCCTGCTCCCTGACGTCGCGTTCGCTCCGTTCGACGTCCTTCGCGCTAGGGCCGGGCGGGTCGGACGGACGGGCGGACGCGCCCGGCACCAGCACGCTCATGCCGATCGCGAAGCCGGAGGTGAGAGTGACCAACCGCAGTGCCCTGCCGGCGGAAGGCAGGGTCACGCGACGGCGACGTAGCTCGGGTGCGCCAGGTGCCATGATCACGTCCTCCCCGCCCGCGTTACCGCCTAGCGCAAATGATCAGCTACGAAGCGTAGTTGACTCGGGAAAAGGCAGGTAGAAACGCCACGCGGTGGCCGTCCGCAACGGGGGAAGGTCAGTCGCCGGGCGTCAGGTGCTGAGCGCAGGCCGCCATGTGACGTGGACCAGATGCCCGCCGGGTCGGAAGGTGACTGTGCTTTCTCCGTGGGACTTCTGCCCTCGTGAGACGTGCACATGGACCGTTACGCTGTGCCCGGCTGCAAGATGCCCATAAGCCGGACTGACTGCGAGAGGGCCTCGGCTCCTCGCCTTCCAGGCCACTGGGTTGCCCTCTGCCCATAACTCTATGGAGCCGTTCGCTCCTCCGGCCAGGTCCAGGAATAAGGGTGAGACCACGAGCGCGCCTGCGGCCGCGGACTTCGGGGACCCATCCGAGAACGCCAGCAGCGACGACATGCCTAAGAGAGCGGGCGGCGGAGCGGACGAGTTGCGCGCGCCCAAGGGAAACGGGGCCGAGGGGACGGCGTCGAGGGTGTCGGAAGCACGTGGACGCGCAGGCATCTGCTGCCTGGATCCGGGCCTCTGGGAGGCGCCGGGAACCGCCGTCGGACGCGGGCCGGCGTGTTCGTCCCTGTTCTCACGCTGGGCACTGACGACGTACATGGACGCGACCCCGGAGGCCGACAGGAGTGCGACGGCCATGAGCACGGCAGAGGCACGACCGACCTGTGCGTAGAGCCCGGTCGCCCCGTCCTCCTTGGCGGTCCTACGGGTGCGGCCGAACCGCCAGCGCCGGCCCTGGCGAGCCACCCGTTCGGGACGCCCGAAGGCGGTCTGGAGGGGAAATCCATCGGACCTGAAATCCGTGACACGCGTGGCCACGAAGAGCCTGTAGCCGACCAGCTCCGGATCCAGGAAGCAACTCATCACCCTGAGCCGCATCTCCGGCGCGGGCTCCGCCTCCGGGAGCAGCCCGAAGACCTTGGCGGCCGACAGGGTTCGGGGACGGAGAGCCCCACAGGCGGAACACTCTCGCGCGTGCTCCATCAGCCGCTTGCTGATGTCGTAGGTGAGCTCACCATGCCGCTCACGGATGAGGAGAGCCCTCTCGGGGCAATCGTAGGGGCCCTCGTTCGTGAGTATCTCCGCGGTCAAAGCCGCTTCGAGTGCGCCGTGCGCGTCGTCGAGTGCCATCTGCGCGTCCCTCGCCGACAACCCGAACACGGCGGCAAGGTCGGGTACCGACAACTGGCGCCTGACGCGCAGCTCCAGGATCTCTCGCGAGAGAGGCGGCAGCGACATCACCGCATGCCACGCCGTGAGGCGCTGGTCGACGTCCTCCTGGTCGTGACTGGCGACCGGCACGTCCGGCACCTGGTGCCTGGACGGCATGCGGCGGGCGCACTCCAACCTGGCGATGGCATAGAGCCATGGTCCGAACCGGTCGCGTTCCCGCAGCTCGCCTATGTGCGCCTCGGCCACGATGAAGGTGTCCCGCAGGGCGACCTGTGCCGCGTCGCGTCCCCTCAGCTGAAACCAGCAGTACGCGTAGAGCTTCTCGGCGTAGGCGTCGTAGACCGCGGCCGGGGCGCCGGGGTCGCGCTCGCGCAGCGTCTCGACCAGGAGATGGTCGCTCATGCCAGAAAAGGTAAAGGCTGCGGACGCTCGTTACCAGCAAATTCAAGAGATCACATCCCAATACCGAACAGCACTCTTACCCCATAAACAGATCTATTGGACACCGTGTCGCTATTAATAGACTTTGGGTGCTTCGTCCGAGATACTGCAAGGTTCACCGAGTTCGTATGACCAGGACGTCGCCCCGATGAGCGACCGGAAGGCCACCGAGGGTGACACCCGGACATTTCGGACCTCGGCTCCGGAGCGACCATTTCTACAATCGGCGAGGCTGCACTTCCGGCCACGGCCATAAATGCCTAACCAAACGGTGAGCCAGGCAACGAATGTCGCCACTATGACGCCTCAAAGGGCAATTCGGCCACGGCTTCGTCTCCGAGCATGCCCGACGCACGTCCAATGCAACGTTCGGCGACGGCGCCCGCCACGAGACCGAGCCCGAGTCGTCCGGGAGTCGGCATACCCGAGCAGCGTCCGGGAGGGCCGGTGCAGCACCGCTCCCCCTCGATCGCGATTGACACTGTCATCGTGACAGTGTCATCATCAAGCTATGGACGACGACACCTGGACGATCGCCGAACTGGCGGACCATGCCGCCGCGGCTCTCGCGGCGGGCGCGTCCGCACAGGTCAGCGGCCGGGTGCGCGACCTGCCCAACGAGCGGCTGATCCGCTGGTACACCACGATCGGCCTGATCGACCCCCCCCTCGGCCGCCGCGGTCGCACCGCCTTGTACGGGCCCCGCCATCTCCTCCAGCTCGTCGCGGTGAAGCGGCGACAGGCCTCGGGCCGCTCCATCGCCGAGATCCAGATCGAGCTCGCCGCCGCGACCGACGCGGAACTCGCCAAGATCGCCGCAGTTCCCCCTCCGTCGGCCGACCTGCCGGCGCCCGCCCCTTCCTCCGGAGCATCCGGCCCCCTCGGCTCGAACGCCCCGGCCATTCGGGACGCAGATCAGGCTCCCCACCGCGACTCCGCGGCAAGACCGGAGGGCCAGGGCATGCCGCCCCCAGCCCGCCCGAGCGCGGCGGGCGGCGAGAGAGGCAACTTCTGGAGCACGCGCCCCGATGTGTCATTCCGGCCGAACGTCGATGTCAGCGGCTATGGCGAACCCCGCCCCGCTCTCGTCCAGGGCGTCCGTCTCGCGCCCGGCCTCACCGTGCTTCTGGAGGTCCCTGACCTGAACGGCGACGACGTCGCCGCCATCGAGGTGGCCGCGCGTCCGCTTCTCGACGAACTACGCCGCCGCGGCCTGCTCGCCCCGGCACGGCCCCCCGCCGAAAGCCCCGACTTCCAGCCCGCCGACCCACCCCGGAGGATCCAGTGACCGTGCGTATCCTGCCGCTACCCGAGCCCGCGCCGCCGGTACCCGACCACGGGCTCGGCGCGCTCAGCACCGGCAGGGGAAACCTGCCGCTCGACTCCGTGGACGTGCACGCGTCCATCACCGGCCTCGCCGCGGGCATCGAGGTCGTCCAAGGCTTCCGCAACCCCTTCGACGAGCCGCTGGAGGCCACCTACATCTTCCCTCTGCCCGACCGCGCCGCCGTCACCGCGATGCGCATGGAGGCCGCGGACAGGGTCATCGAAGGGAAGCTGAAAGAGCGCGGCCAGGCGCGGCAAGACTACGACACCGCCATCGCCGCGGGTCAACGCGCGGCCATAGCGGAAGAAGACCGCCCGGACGTGTTCACCATGCGGGTGGGCAACATCCTGCCGGGTGAGCGAGTCACGATCAGGCTCTCCCTCGACCAGCCGCTGCCGCACGAGTCGGCGTCCAGCGCGACGTTCCGCTTCCCCCTCGTCGTCGCGCCCCGCTACATCCCTGGCGCTCCGCTCGACGGCGAGCGCGCAGGCTCCGGCACCGCCGACGACACCGACGCCGTGCCGGACGCGTCCCGGATCAGTCCGCCCGTCCTGCTGCCCCACTTCCCCAACCCGGTTCGCCTGGCCGTCACCGTCGACATCGATCCGGCGGGGCTTCCCCTCACCGAGATCCGGTCGGCGTTGCACGTGGTCGCCGAGGCAGGCGATGGCGAACGGATGACCGTACGCCTGCTACCGGGCGAGCGACTCGACCGCGATTTCATCCTCCGCCTCGACTTCGCCCCCCACGAAAGCGCGGCCCTCTCCCTCATCCCCGACGAGTCCGGCGAGGAGGGAACGTTCAGCCTCACGGTCCTGCCTTCCGGGGAGGTGAGGCCCCGGCCACGCGACGTGGTGCTCGTCCTCGACCGTTCCGGCAGCATGCACGGCTGGAAGATCGTCGCCGCCCGCCGCGCCGCCGCCCGCATCGTCGACACCCTCCGCGCCGAAGACAGGTTCGCCGTCCTGTCCTTCGACAGCGTCATCGAGCGCCCGCGCGACCTCGGCTCCAGATTGGTCGACGGCACCGACCGCAACCGGTTCCGCGCCGTCGAGCACCTCGCGGCGCTGGGCGCGCGGGGCGGCACGGAGATGCTCACCCCGCTCGACGAGGGCTGCCGCCTGCTCACCGACCCCGCCCGCGACCGGGTCCTCGTCCTCATCACCGACGGCCAGGTCGGCAACGAGGACCAGCTCCTCGCCCACCTCGAACCGCGCCTGCACGGCATCCGCGTGCACACGGTCGGCATCGACCAGGCCGTCAACGCCGGCTTCCTGAACCGCCTCGCCTCGATCGGCCAGGGCCGCTGCGAACTGGTGGAGTCCGAAGACCGCCTCGACGAGGCGATGGAGCACATCCACCACCGGATCGCCGCCCCCGTGGCCACCGGTCTCTCCCTTCACGCCGACGGGCTGGAGATCGTCCCGGGCAGCGTGGCGCCCACCCGGCTGGGCGCCCTGTTCCCCGGCGTGCCGCTCCAGATCGCGGGTAGGTTCCGCGGCGCGGCTTCCGGCGCCCTCTCCGTGCGGGGGACGGCGTCCGACGGCACGACCTGGGAGCAGCACGCCACCGGGGTGGTCGCCAAGAACTCGGCCGCCCGATCGATCTGGGCCCGCGCGCACCTGCGCGACCTAGAAGACCGCTACACGGTCGGCGGCGCCGGTGACCTGGAACAGCGCATCATCTCGACCTCCCTCCGGTTCGGCGTCCTGTGCCGCTTCACCGCGTTCGTCGCCGTGGACAGCCGGGTCGCGACCGAAGGCGACGCTCCGCACCAGGTCGTTCAGCCGGTGGAGATGCCCCGCGGCTGGGCGGGAGCCGCACCGATGGCCGCCCCGCGAATGGCCCCGGCCGCCTTCTCCGTGGGAATGGAAGGCGCCGCCCCGCCGGCAGGCGGAGCTCCCCCTCCCCCCGCCATGCCTTCGGCGCCCATGCCGGCCGCCCCCACGGGCCCGCCCCCGATGCCGCAAGGCGCCCCGGCCGGCTACGGCGCGCCGCCCCCGCCCCCAGCCCGCTCCTTCGGCCGCCCCGCCCGCCGCGCCCGACGAGCGGCAGGCCCTGCGCCCTCACCCCTCGCCGGATTCCAGCAGGAACTGGCCAACGTCCTGGGTCGCCTCCGCCAGGTCCCCGACACTCGGGAAGAGCGCGTCCAGCACCTGCTGAGCGAGCTTCTCCCCATCCTGGAGTCGATCGTCCAGCGAATGCAGACCCTTTCCTTGGACACCAAACCCCTCGCCGACCTTCGCGATGACCTCCACCGCCTCCGGCCCACCGCCGACCAGCCCACTGTCAACGACCAGTGGACCCAGGCCCTCCAGGTCCTAGCCGACTTCACCGGCGAATCCCCGCCCCGCCGCCCCTTCTGGAAACGTCCCGGCTAACCCAAGGCGGGGGCGCCTCCAACGGGAGACGCCCCCGCCACACCGCACGCCGCAAACAACGCGGCACTCCACACCAGCACCCACCCACGCCACCGCACCCCATCCAGCCGCAGCGCTTCGCCTAGGTTCCCCACACCTAACGGCACATCAAGCACCCAGGAACGTCACAGATTCAGCGACAGCGCTCATCCCCCAGGAGCACAGTCGCTCCCAGACCCGCCAACGCCCCCGAGTTCGCAAACCCCGCCAGGCACACACACCCCGCTAAACGCGCACTTTCCCCTAGGTGCGCAGCTCCCGCCGGGCGCTCGACCGCCGTTCACGCACAGACGCCCCCGGTGCGCGAGCGCTGCCGGGGGCGGGGAGGCTTGAGGGACCGTCGAGGAAAGGTGTGGGCCGGGACGCGCGGTGGGTTGCGCGGCCCGGCCCACAGTGGCGGAGGGCGGTCAGGTGTGCTTCGGGCGGTAGCGGCGGAGGAGCGGGATCAGGTTCAGGGCCAGACCGATCACGGCGACGGCGCTGACCAGGTTGACTCCGGGGTGGAACTCGCCGAATCCGTCGCCGCCGGCGGCCGTCCCGCCCGCGACCAGGGCGGTGACCAGGGCCAGGACCAGGGCGGCGCCGACCTGGCCCGAGGTCTGGACGAGACCCGAGGCCAGCCCCTGCTCGGAGTCGTCGATCCCGTCCGTGGCCTGCGCCATGATCGAACTGAAGCCGAACGCGAACCCGCCGCCCAGCAGCAGCATCGTGGGCAGGATCGTGAACACGTAGTGCGGAGCGTTGCCGGCGGTGGCCAGGAACCAGGCGTAGCCGAGGCTCAGGGAGGTCATCGAGCTGATGATCAGGCGCGGCGTCCCGTAGCGGTCGATCAGGCGCCCGACGAACGGCGAGCCGAACGCCACGAGGAGCCCGGCCGGCAGCAGGGCCAGGGCCATCTTCAGCGGCGACCAGCGCAGCACGTCCTGCAGGTAGAGCGTCATCATGAACTGGAAGCTCAGGTACGAGCCGAACAGCGCGACGATGCTCAGGTTGGCCCGGACGATCGAGCCGATCCGCAGGATGCCGAGCCGGATCAGAGGGTGGCGCACCTTGTTCTCGGTGACGAAGAACGCGATCAGCAGGGCCGCCGCGACGGCGACGGAACCCAGGGTGACCGGGTCGAGCCACCCGCGCTCGGGTGCCGAGACCACGGTGTAGACCGCGAGCAGCATGCCCCCGGTGAGCGTCAGGGCACCGAGGATGTCGTGCCCTCCTTCGGCCGCCGACCGGTCCCGCGGGATCAGCGCGATGCCGGCGACAAGGGCGAGGACGGCGAGCGGAACGGGCGTCAGGAACGTCCAGCGCCACCCGAAGCTGGTCAGCAACCCGCCGAGGATCAACCCGGACGAGTAGCCGCTCGCCCCGAAAACGGAGAACACCGACAGCGCGCGGTTGCGCGCCGGGCCCTCGTGGAAGGTGGTGGTCAGGATGGACAGGGCGGTCGGCGCGGTGAACGCGGCGGCCAGCCCCTTCACGAACCGCGTGGCGATCAGCAGCGTGCCGTCGTTGACGAGACCGCCCACCAGCGACGCCACGGCGAACACGGCGAGAGCGGCGAGGAACACGCGGCGGCGGCCGAGAAGGTCGGCGGTGCGCCCGCCGAGAAGGAGCAGCCCGCCGTAGCCGAGAACGTAGCCGTTGACGATCCACTGCAGTGACGTGGTCGAAAGGCCCAGTTCAGCACCGATCGACGGCAGCGCGACGCCCACCATCGAGACGTCGAGTCCGTCGAGGAACAACACGGCGCACAGGACGGCGAGGACTCCCCACAGCCGGGGAGTCCAGGTCTGTTCGGCCGGCGCGCCCACGGCGCCCGGCCCCCGGACAGCGGAGTCGGGTGAGGTCTCGGTGATAGTCACGTCGAGGGACAGTACATGCACATGCATCAAATGTCCACGCACAAAGTTCCGGCGAATTTAATGCTTGTGCATCTGATGCGCTTGCATGGTAAGATGCGCGGCATGGAGGCGGAGTCAGTCCTGGTGGACCGCTGGCGCAAGCTGGCGACCTGCTACAACACGGTCGCATGCGCTCTGGACCGCGCCTTGCAGGACGTCCACGGCCTGAGCATGAGCGAGTACGAGACGCTCGACCGCCTCGTGGATCAGAACTGTGAGAAGCGTCGCATGCAGGACATCGCCGCGGCCATGTACCTCAGCCAGAGCGCCCTGTCCCGGACGGTCGCCCGTCTGGAGAAGCACGGCTACGTCCAGCGCGGGCTCTGCGAGGCCGACCGCCGCGGCGTCTTCGTGGAGATCACCGACGCCGGCCGCCGCTGCCACGCCGACGCCCGCGACACCCACCTGAAGATCCTCGCCGAGCACCTGACCGACTGACCCGGGACGTTCAACCGCGGCCGCTGTGACGGGCTCGAATACTTCGGAGACCTCTGGCGATCGTGGACTCTGTCAGGCGCACACCCTCCGCTGTCGACGGCTGCGCTGATCGGCAGCTACTCGCCGGTCGTCCCGTCCAACAGCTCGCGGGCAACGTCGAGGTGGCCGACATGGCGCGCGTACTCCTGGAGCAGGTGGAAGAGGATCCTGCCGAGGGAGGGAGCTTGTTCGGACGTCCGGAAACGACCACCCAGACGAGCTCGGTCGTTCAGTGCGGCACCGTCCAAAAGAGCGCGCGTATGCGAGACCTCCGACCGATAAGCGTCCATGACCTGGGCGGTGGCCCGGTCAGCAGGGACGGTCCATTCAGCCTCGTCGCCACCGGGCGGGTAGGCGAGAACGTCTTCGGCGGCGAATCCCCAACGCATCCACCGGCGTTCGACCCAACCCAGGTGCTGCACCAGGCCGAGCGGTGACCACCCCAACGGCTCGACCGGCTCGCGGAGCTGCTCGTCCGAGAGCCCGGAAAGCTTGCGCATCAGCGCTTCGCGATACCACTCCAAGTATCCGAGCAAGAGCTCGCGGGCGTCTGTCACCTCGACGCCTGGACCATCGAGAGGCGCGGGCACCTGGCCCGGAGGGTTATGCATCCGCCGAAGGGTAGTGCGGCTCCTGTCTCCAGGCCGTCTCAGCAGGCACAGGGCAAGGCATTATTCAGAACCTTCGCTCCTGTTGCGCAGTCTCGTCAGACGAAATCCGCGCTCGCCATGCCTGCCGGGTGGCCGGGCGGCCATTGCACGAGCTCGATCCGGTAGCCGTCGGGATCCGTCAGCCATGACGTCCGGAGCCCCGACCCCAGGTCAGCCGCCGTCTAGCGCCGGCTCCCCACACTGGACTTCTGCAATCACGACCAGCTCGTACCCGAGCACGGACTAGAGGGCGAGGGAAGGGCCGAGGTCGGGGGTCGCGCAGGCCGAGGTGCGACATGGGCACGCGCGGCCGATTCTTGCGACCCCTGCACGCCATCGTGGCCGAGTTCCGGCCCTGACTCATCGCAACGGACAACTCTCGCCCCTTCTCACAGAGGGGTGAACCTGATCCTCCAGTCGCCTTCGGCTCGCACATGCAGGTAGGTCGAGCCCGACAGGTGGGCTTCGGCGTAGGTGGCACCCTTGCCGGACAGAACCCGCTGGCCCTGCTCGAAGTCCGTCGTGAGTTCCGTGAGAGAGAAGTCGCCGTGCTCGGCGTGCGTCATCTGGACGATCGCGGGGCCTCCCATGTAGCGGAAGACGAAGGAGCCGCGCGAGGAGATGTGGTCGCGGGCCGCTGGGACGGTGTCGAAGCGCTGCAGCCACGCGGACCACCGCCCCATTGTCTCGATCCGCAGGTGGACGTGCTTGTCCTCACGTACAGGGAGCGGCGCCACAACACGGCTTCGGTGCCCTCGAACTCGAAGCAGAACCCGTACGTCTCCCGCTTCGACGAGCTTGACCACGCTTTTCCGCTCGCCGCCGTGGAGGCGGACGACGAGCACCTGCGGGACGCGTGGTTCACGATAAGGGAACTTGTGCTCCCTGGCTCCCCTTCCCTGAACTCGCTGGCTCTTGCGTACGCCCGGCGGGCACGTCTTATAGGGCGCGGGTTCTCCAGGAGCGCGCGGCGCAGGGGCTGGGGCCCGAGACCCGCGCGGTCGAGAACTGGGCGCGGGTGCGCGCGGCTCGGGCGGCGGTGGCGGGCGTCGGCCGGTCGCGATGGGCGGCATGCCCTCGCTGATCCTCACCCCGTCCGCCGCGCACACGTCGATGATCCGGGTGACGCCCCCCTCGGGGGTCCAGGAGAGACGGTCGACGGACGTGCCGTGGCGCGGGTCGAAGAAGCACAGGGGACGCCGGGGCGGCGCAGGGTGGCCCGCGAGGCGGGCGTCGACGCAGGCGAGCGCGTGGCGGCCCTCGTCCAGCGCGATCAGCACATCCGCGGCGTCCGCGCGGTCGCGGTCTCCGACGAAGGCCCTCTTGGCCTGCTCATAGGCATCGAGCGCCCGCGAGTAGTCCGTCAGGAGATCGGCGTCCGCGGCGTGCTGCTCGGGTACGAAGGGGTGTCGCGCCAGCGCCTCGCCGAGGGCCGTGATTTCGGCGTCGATGAGGGCGAGTTCGTCCGTACGTCGCCGGCGGAACAGCCTGAACATGAGCGAGACCTCTTCATCCCCCGAATCCGGTGAGATCGTATCGAACCGGCGCTTACAACGGCTCCCAGAAGGGACGCGCCTGCCCGACACCGCACCCCACACTCAAGTCCTGCGCCAACTCTGCCCACGACGGTCGCGTCAGGTTCGCATGGCGGCCATGCTCGGGCTCACGGTTCGCGCACCTCCACGCGACGACCCTTCTTCTTGCGGGTGCGCCCGTCCACATCGTCGCTGCTCGGCTCGGGCACGCTGACCCGGCCACCACGCTTCGGTCTACGCGCACGCGGTCCGCTCGGCCGAGGTGGTCCCAGGGGAAGTGTTCGCGCGGGGCATGAAGGGAGCGGTCTAGGCACCGCTGTAAGCGCAGAGGCCCCTTCCGGGATCAGAAGGGGCCTCTGAGGTGGAGCCGCCTATCGGAATCGAACCGATGACCTATTCATTACGAGTGAATCGCTCTGCCGACTGAGCTAAGGCGGCGTGCCATGCGGGGCATGGCGGAAGCAGTCTACCGGGTGTTGGGGGGTGGGTGCGCACTGGTTATTCAGCGGCAGGTGGTCCCGTTCTTGGGCGGGTCGGCGCTGATCAGGTAGTCGTCGGTGGCCTTGGTGATACAGGAGTTGCCTTGGAGGTAGGCGGTGTGGCCGTCGCCGTCGAAGGTGAGGAGGACGCCGCTGGAGAGCTGGCCGGCCAGGCTCTGGGCCCACTTGTAGGGCGTCGCGGGGTCGCGGATGGTTCCGATGACGACGATGGGGGCGGCGCCCTTGGCGGTGATGGGTTGGGGTGCTTGTTCGGTCTGGGCGGACCAGTAGACGCACGGTAGGCCGCCCCAGACGACGAACGGTCCGAAGCGGGGAGCGACCTTCTTGGCTTGGGCGGCTGCCTTGCCGTAGGCGGCGAGGTCCGGCGGGTTGGGCTTGTCGACGCAGTTGACGGCCATGTTGGCGTCGGTCTGGTTGCTGTAGGTGCCGTTGGCCTTGCGTTCGACCATCTCGTCCGCGAGAGCTAGGAGAAGAGTGCCGTCGCCCTTCTGCGTCGCCTGGGTGAGCGCCTGGCGCAGAACGGGCCAGTACTCCTTGACGTAGAGGGCCCGGGCGATGCCCATCACGGCCAGGGACTCGGTGACCTTGCGGGAGTCGCGCGTGTTGCTGAGGGGCTTCTTGTCCGTGGACGCGAGGAAGGAGGAAACCTGGCCGATGACCGCGTCCGGGGTGTTGCCGAAGGCGCAGCCGCCCGACTTCACGCAGTCGTCGGCGAAGGCACGGAGAGCGGTCTCGAAGCCCTTGGCCTGCTCGATCAGGAGGTCGGTGGACGACAGCTTCGGATCGACGGCGCCGTCCAGGACGAGGGCGCGGACGTTCTTGGGGAACTGCTCGGCGTAGAAGGCGCCCAGGTACGTGCCGTAGGAGGCGCCGTAGTAGGTGAGCTTCTGGTCGCCCAAGGCGGCGCGCAGGACGTCCATGTCGCGGGCGGCGTTGACCGTGCCGACGTAGGGAAGCTCCGAGTCGGCCTTGGCCTTGCAACGCTGCGCGAAGGCCTTGCTTGCGCCGCCTAGCTGGTTGGTCTCGTTCGGGTCGTCTGGGGACGCGTCGGTGGCGAAGAACTCGTCCAGCTGGGGTCCGGTGTTACAGCGGACGGGCGCGCTGGACGCCACCCCGCGCGGGTCGAAGCCGACGATGTCGAATCGCCGGCGCAGGTCGTTCCCGAAGGTGCGGGCGGCCTGGCGAACGAAGTCGACCCCGGAACCGCCGGGACCCCCAGGGTTGGTGAGCAGTGAACCGATCCGCTCGGACTTGTCTTCGGCCGGGAGCCGGATGAGCGAGATGCCGACCTTCTCGCCGGACGGCTTGGTGTAGTCCAAGGGGACCTGTACGGTCGCGCACTCGAACCCGTTGCGACAGCCCTTCCAGGACGGTTTCTGGCCATAGAACTGCCCCAGGCCCGTGGGGACGCTTGCGGCCTGGCTCGTGTTCCTGTCCCCGCTGTCGCAGCCGGTGGCCGCCGCCAGAACCAGCACAGCGGCCACGCTGATGAGTTTCGCTGCCCGCACCCGGTCCCCGTCTCGTCGTAGCTGCACGTACGCCGCCGCCTACGCTACGTCGGCATGGTGGTCGAGGGCTACTTCCGTCGGTATTCGTGTTCGATGCCGTCCAGCACCCACTTGAGGCCCAGCTCGAAGCTGTCACTGCGGTAGAAGCCCGTCTCCAAGAAGGGCTTGAGGTGCGGGAGTTCGCCCTGTTCCACCAGCAGCCGTACGTACGACTGCTCCAAGGGGGTCGTTTGGACGCGCTGGGGGGCAGTATCGGCGGCCTGCTGCTCCATCGTGATGAAGCCCAGCATGTAGTGGTCGATCGTCTTGACGATGGCCAGCATGCCTTCCGGGTCGTCGGTGAGGCGGGCGGCGGCGGCCAGGGTCTGCTCGATGTGGCGCAGTCCGTTGGGCCCGATGCGCGGGGAACGTCCCGCGAGTTGCAGCATCCACGGGTGCCGCAGCCCGGCCTCGCGCTCCCTTCGAGCGATCTCGATCAGCGCCTCGCGCCAGCCGTCCGGCAGCTCCCCCTGGACCAGCACCTCTTCGGCGACCACGTCGTACATCAGGTCGAGGAGGTCCTCTTTCGCGTCGATGTGCGTGTACAGGCTCATCGCCCGGACGCCCAGCTCGCTTGCGATGCGGCGGATGGACACCGCCTCCAGGCCCTCCGCGTCCGCCAGCCTGATCGCCGCTTCGACGATCGCCTCGCGGGTCAGCTTCGGCCTGCGCCCGCCGCGCGGACGCGTCCACACATCGCCTGACCTCGGTGTTGCCGCCACACCAGAGATCGTACGCGAGACGCCGTATCGATACGGTGTACGGATCTGACGATACGCTGTATGGTGTTGCCGATACGGCGTACGGAAACCTGAGGGGGAACGGGGATGACCACGGCAGACACCGCACCGTCCGTCCAGAAGGCACCCATCGATCCGCACCTGCGCAACATCGCCATCGTCGTGGTGCTCGGCGCGATCATGACGGTCCTCGACAGCACGATCGTCAACGTCGCGATCACCGCCCTCGGCCGGGACTTCGACACCTCCCTCGCGACCGTCCAGTGGGTCGTGACCGGCTACACCCTCGCCCTCTCGATGGCGATCCCGCTGACCGCGTGGTCGGTGCGGCGGTTCGGGGCCCGGACGATGTGGCTCGTCTCGCTCGGCCTGTTCATCGGCGGGTCGCTGCTGTGCGGGCTCGCCTGGTCGTTGCCCTCATTGATCGTGTTCCGCGTCCTGCAAGGGTTCGGCGGCGGCATGCTGATGCCCGTCGGGCAGACGATGCTCGTCCGGGAGGCCGGGCCTGACCGGATGGGCCGCGTGATGAGCATCGTCTCCGTGCCCGCGATGCTGGCCCCGATCCTGGGGCCGCTGCTCGGCGGCGTGATCGTCGACAACCTGAGCTGGCGGTGGATGTTCTTCGTGAACGTCCCGTTCTGCGCGCTGGCGCTGGTGGCGGCCCTGAGGATGCTGCCGCGCGACGGTGAACGCAGCACGGACGCCCGGCTGGACGTCATCGGCATGCTGCTTCTGTCTCCCGGCCTGGCGGCCCTGGTGTACGCGCTTTCTGAGGTCGGCAACGGGGCGCATCTGACCAGCGGACGCTTCCTCATCACGGCGATCGCCGGCGGCGTCCTCGTCGCGGCGTTCGCGGCCCACGCGTTCCGCAGGGGCGACGGCGCCCTCATCGACCTGCGCCGTCTCGGCACCCGGGCCTTCACGGCCGCGACCGGCGGACTCTTCCTCTACAGCGCCGCGATGTTCGGCCTGATGATCCTCGTTCCGCTGTTCGCGGGGATCGTCCGCGGGGAGTCGGCTCTGGACGCGGGCTGGTTGCTGGCCCCGATGGGGGTCGGCGCGATGGCCACCATGTCGGTGTCGGGACGGCTCGGCGACCGTTTCGGCGGACGATGGCTCGCGGTCGGCGGCATTCTCTGCGTGCTCGCCGGGACGGTGGCCCTCACCACCCTCTCCCCCGGCACCGGACGCGCCACGATCATGGCCGCGATGCTCGTCGTCGGACTCGGCCACGGCATGATCGCGCCGCCCCTGATGGCGATGGCCTACCAGGGCCTCCCCCGCGAAGCGGTGCCCGCCGCGACCACAGGCGCGAACATCCTGGTCCGCATCGGCAGCTCGTTCGGCACGGCGGTGACGGCGGTCATCCTGCAGATCGGGATCCGCCACGAGATCCCCGGAGCATCCGGAAGCCTGGACGAGGCCGCCGGACACCGCACAGCAGAGACACCGTCCCTCCTGGCGAACGCCTTCACCGACACCTTCTGGTGGACTGCGGTGTTCCTGGTGGCGGCCTTGGTCCCCGTCCTCACCATCCCGCGCAAACCTCAACAAAGCCAACCCGCCACGGCCTGACCCGCCCGGACGGTCTCGTCACAGGAAGCGATGATCCCACGGCACTCACTCCGCGAGACCGGTCAGACCGCCGCGTAACTCGGTCCCCTCTGCCCCAGGCCTCGGCTGGACCGGGCCACTCTGAGACAGGCCGCAGCTGGATCCGGCCGATCCGGGGCAGGCCGTCTGATACGGCCCGGTCTCAGACGCGCCCATCGGACCACGCCGGGGCCGAGACAGACCGGTCGGAGCAGGCCACTCGAAGACGGGCCACTCCGTCCGTCTGAGACGGGCCGGTCGGACCGGTCCGGCCTGCCCCAGACTGCTCTGGGACGGGCCCCTAGGAAGAACCGGTTCGAGGGCTCTGAGACGGCCAGTCTGCGGCTAGGCCGCACTACAACTGGCCGGTCCCAAGGCAGGCTGGGGCCGGGGCAGGACCCTGCGGGAGGGCTGGGCTGGGGCTGGGTGGTTTGGGGGTGGGGTTAGTTGTTGGTGGGCTGAGAGGTGGGGGGTGGTCCTTGGTTCTTGCCGGTGCCTCGGTTGGGGGCTAGGGAGGCGCAGGCTTGCATGGCCTTCTGCTCTGCTGCGGATCTTGTGGGGCGGATGCCGGTCGGGGGGTTGTCTGTTGGGGCGTTGGACGGGCGTCCGGTTTGCGGACTGCCTGGGCCACCGGTCGGGGAGTCGCTCGGACGGTTCGGCGGGCGGCCAGTTGGTGGCGCGCCGCCGGGGGCCTTTCCGCCGTCCGGGATATCTGCGCCCTGCTTCTCAAGGCAGGCGCGGAATGAGGCCATGGGATCGGCCACGGCCGTCTTGTCCGAGCCTGCAGCGGCGGTGCCGCCGTTTCCGCAGGCTGTGCTTAGCAGGATTGTTCCGGCGGCGGTCAGGATGCCGAGCATCCGCATCGCGCGCATGCTGCCCATTGAGATCTCCCTCTTTCATCGCTCTGCCGGGATCTCCGGGCAACGGCCGGAGCGCTCGTTCACGGTGGTCGCGGTCAGCGACCCATCCCGGCCCGGGGAGCCCTGGACGATTCAACGGTCGGGGCGCTCGTTCACGGTGGTCGCGGTGAGCAAGCCGTCCTGGCCTGGGGAGCCCTGGACGGTGACGGCCGTGCCCGCGTCGAGGTCGCGTAGCCCGCCGTCCTCGACGATGCGGATCTTGGTGGTTCCGGTGGTCTTGACCTTCACGGTCTCGCCGGAGGCGGTGCGCAGGTACAGGGTGTTGCCGACGACCTTGGTCACCGTCCCGGTGGTTCCCGAGCCGTTTGGACGGTTTCCTGTCCCAGGGCCATTGCCTGGGGCGCTGCTGGGGCCGATGCCCGGGGCCCCGCCCGGTCCGTTGTTGGTACCCGGGGCGCCGTAGCCGCCTTGGGGTCCTGCGGCGCCAGGAGGTCCGCCGTAGCCGCCGGTTCTGGTACGGCCGCCGGCCGACGGTTCAGAGGAGCCGTTCTCGGACCACTTGTGCGCCTGGACGCCGCTCAGGAAGCCTGCGACCAGGAGGACGCCGGCCGCTAGGTAGAGCGTCGGCCCTGACAGAGACCTCTGCGAGGGCTGCGTGAGTAGGTCGGTGGCGAGATTGTTGTCGAAGGGCGAGCTCGCGAGCAGTTCGGCGTCTGTTGTTGGGGTCTTGGGCATGTCTTGGCTCTTACTCACAGCGCACCGGCGCGGCCAGCGTCGGCAGGGGGGCGGCCGTCTTCGTCAGCGGTGGCGGTGGGGTGGGGCGTTGGGGCAACGGGTGGTGGGTTCAGGGGCATGAGGGTCCTTGGTTAGTCGTGGCGTAGGGCGTCTATGGGGCGGAGCTTGGCGGCGCGGTTGGCGGGGTAGCTGCCGAAGAACAGGCCGATCGCCAGGGAGACGGCCAGGGCCAGGACGATCGACGACGGGACCAGGACGGGTTTGACGCCCGCGATGGTGAAGAGGCTGCCGAGGACGCCGGCGAGGACGCCGAGGAGGCCGCCGGTGAGGCTGAGGACGGTGGCCTCCGCGATGAACTGGCCCAGGATCGCGCCGCGCGGGGCGCCGATGGCCTTGCGGATGCCGATCTCGCGGGTCCGTTCGGTGACGGTGACCAGCATGATGTTGGTGATGCCGATGCCGCCGACGAGGAGGCTGATGGCGGCGACGGCGCCGAGCAGGACGGTGAAGGTCCGGCTCGACTCGCTGACCGCCGACTGGACGCTCGCCTGGCTGGAGACCGTGAAGTCGGCGCCGCCCGGGGAGGTCGCGTCGTGACGCTGGCCGATGATCTGGGTGACCTCGGCCTCGGCGGCGCCGACCGTGTCGCTGCCGGTGGCCTGGACGATGATCTGGTCGAGGGCGCCGTACCCGGTGAGGGTCTCCTGGACGGCCGGGAGCGGCGCGACGGCGATGCTGTCCGGGTCGGAGAAGGTCGACGAGGAGGAGCCCGTCGCCTTGAGGACGCCCGCGACGGTGAACCGGATCCCGCCCACGTCGATCTTCTTGCCGATGGGGTTCACGCGTCCGAACAGGTCGGACGCCACCGTGCTGCCGAGCACGACGGTCTTGCGGGCGGCGGCGACGTCCTCGGCGGTGAACGCCGTGCCGGACGCGAGGGTCTTGTTCGCGGCCGCGAAGTAGGACGGGGTCGTCCCGACGAACTGGCCGATGGTCGCGCTCGTGCCCGCGTACCCCGCGGTGACGGACTGGCTGGTCACGACGGGTGAGGCGGACCTGACCGACGGGGCCCCGCCGGCGGTGAGGGCTTCGGCGTCCTCCGCGGTGAGGTCGCGGGCCTGGGTGCGCGGGCCCGAGGCCTGGTCGGTCATCCCGAAGCCGCCGCGGCCCGTGGTGGACGGCGTGACGGTGAGGGAGTCGGCGCCGAGGCGCTGGATGCTCTTCTTGATCTGCTCGGAGGAGCCGTTGCCGACCGCGACGAGCAGGATGACGGCGCCGACGCCGATCAGGATGCCGAGGGTGGTGAGGGAGCTGCGCAGCTTGTTGGCCGACAGGCCGCGGACGGCGAAGCGCAGGATCTCCAGGGCGCTCACCCTGCCTCCTTCGGTTCCGGGGGCGCGGGGCGCGCGGCTCGGATGCCGGGGGTCACCGGGCCCTCCCGGCGGACGTCCTCGACGATGCGGCCGTCCACGAGGCGGACGATCCGCTTGGCGTGCGCGGCGACGTCGTCCTCGTGGGTGATCACGACGATGGTGCGGCCGGTGCGGCCGAGCCGGTCGAAGACGCCGAGGATGTCGGCGGTGGAGGCGCTGTCGAGCGCGCCGGTCGGCTCGTCCGCGAGGAGCAGCGTCGGGGCGGTGACCAGGGCGCGGGCGACGGCGACGCGCTGTTGCTGGCCGCCCGACAGCTCGTTCGGCTCGTGCCGGGTGCGGTCGGCGAGGCCGACCTCGCGCAGGGCGGCGAGGGCGCGGCGCCGCCGGTCGGCGCCGCGGAGGCCGCCGTAGGCGAGGGGCAGTTCGACGTTGGCCTGCGCCGTCATCCGCGGGATCAGGTTGAACGACTGGAAGACGAACCCGATGCGGCGGTTGCGCAGGGTGGCCAGGTCGCGCTCGCCGAGGCCGACGACGTCGATGCCGTCGAGGAGGCAGCGGCCGGCGCTCGGCACGTCCAGGCAGCCGATGATGTTCATCAGCGTCGACTTGCCCGAGCCCGACGCGCCCATGATCGCCACATAGTCGCCGCGTTCCACGGTCAGCGAGACGCCCCGCAGGGCGTGGACGGCCGTTTCGCCCGTCCCGTACACCTTGGTCACGTCGCGGAGGTCGAGCACGGGCGGGGTGCGGGCGGTCATCGGCGGCCTCCGCCGCCGGGCGCCCCGCCGCCGGGCGCGCCGCCGCCGGGGGCGCCGCCGAGCCCCGGTCCGCCGCCGCCCGGGAAGCCGCGCTGGACGGTGTTCCCGCCGCCGGACGCCGAGGTCACGGCGACCTCGTCGCCCTCCTTCAGGCCCGAGCTGATCTCGGTGCCCTGGTCGCCCCTGACGCCGGTCTCGACCGTGGTGGGGACCTGCCTGCCGTCGCGGACGACGGTGACCGTACTCTGCCCGCCGGCCGTCCTGACCGCGGCGCTCGGCACGTAGAGGACGTTCTCCGCCCGCGCCACGGTGATCTCCACCGTGGCGGTCTGGCCGAGCCGGACCCCGGACGGGACGTCGCCCAGCGCGATCACGGCCGGGAACTTCACGACGTTGTCGGTGGTCGTCGGCGCCGCGCCGATCGTGGTGATCTTGCCGGTGGCGGTCTTGCCGGTGAGCGCGTCGAACGTGACCGTGGCGGCCTGGCCGGTCTTGAGCTTCGTGGTGTCGGCCTCGGTGAACTCGCCTTCGACCTGGAGGTGCGCGGTGTCGGCGAGCTCGACGAAGCCCGAGCCCGACGACGAGGAGGAGGACGAGGTGGAGGACGAGGTCGGCGACGTCGAACCGCCGCCCGAACCCGAACCCGAGGAGGACGAACCGCTCGAACTGCCGCCCACCGTCCCGTTGACGGCGGTCACCGTTCCGGCGAACGGAGCTTTCAGGACGGTCCCCTGGTACGCCCGCAAGGCGGCGTTGTAGGAGTTCTTCGCCTGGACGTACCCGGCGTACCCCTTGTCGGACGAGGTGTCCCCATCGGCGGCGACCGCCAGGTTCGCCTTGGCTGCGTCGACGTTCTCGAGCGCCTCTGTCTGGTCGAGGCGGGCGAGGACGTCGCCCGTCCTCACCTTCTGCCCCGCCTTGACGTAGATCTTCGCGACCGTGCCGGAGGCGCCGAAGGACAGCGAACGGCTCTTGGCGCTCTCCACCGAGCCGGACGCCGACACCGACGAGACCACCGTCCCGCGCGTGACGCGGGTCAGGCGGGTGGACGCGGCGGCGCCGTCGCCTCCGTCGCCGAGGGCGAGGTACGCGGTTCCGGCCCCGGCGACGAGCAGTGCGCCCAGCGCGCCGTTGACCAGGAGTGTCCGATTCATGCGGATGAGGCTCTTGAGGGCTCATGTGGCGTTCGTGAGGCAAGGGTGAGAATTCGATGAAATAGGGCCCCGACCGGTGAGGTTGCCCAGGCATGGGCACATCGCGGAAGACCAGTCTCCGGATCGAGGAGAGCGGCAAGCGCGTCCGGGCTTACCTCGGCGGCCATCTGGTGGCCGACTCGACACGGCCTTCTCTCGTCTGGGAGATCCCCTACTACCCGACCTACTACTTTCCCGAGACGGACGTGCGGGCCGAACTCGTCGAGGACGGGCCGGGCACCCGTTCGCCGAGCAGGGGCGACGCGACCGCCTTCACCGTGAAGGTGGACGGCGCGCAGGCGCCCGGCGCCGCGCTCCGCTACACCGAGCTGCCCGGGTTCGTCCGTCTCGACTGGGACGCGATGGACGCCTGGTTCGAGGAGGACGAGGAGGTCTTCGTCCATCCCCGCGACCCGTATACGCGCGTGGACGTGCTGGCGGCGTCGCGGCATGTCCGGGTCGAGGTGGACGGGGTGACGGTCGCGGAGTCGTCCAGCCCGCGGCTGCTGTTCGAGACGGGGCTGCCTGTGCGCTACTACCTGCCGAAGCCGCATGTCCGCATGGACCTGCTCGAACACACCGGCACCGTGTCGCACTGCCCGTACAAGGGCACCGCGGAGTACTGGTCGGTGCGGGTGAACGGCACGCTGCACGAGGATCTGGCCTGGTCGTACCGGACGCCGCTGGAGGAGAGCCGCAAGGTCGCCGGGCTGGTCTGCTTCTACAACGAGAAGCTCGACATCTTCGTGGACGGAGTTCTCCAGGAGCGGCCGAAGACCAAGTTCTGAGCGCGGATCCCGCGTCGGCCCCGGACGGCCGGTCGCCGCCAGGCCATCGTGCCCGGCCGACAGTTTCTCCGCCGTCTTTTATCAGCAGGCATTACATCATCGGATGGAACATCATGCGATGGTGTGATGCCTGTCGCTTTGATGGCCGAGGCCTTGAATCCTCCGCGATTCCTACACGACCGTAGGTTACGCGAGCGTAAGTTAGCGCGCCCTCGGGGAGGAAACCTTGCCCATCGCACCGCGGACCATCGCGCCGCACCGCCCGCGCCGCCCCGGCCGTTCGACCACGGGACGGCGGATCGCGGCGGCAGCCCGGCTCCTCACGACCCCGCTCCTGCCGGAGGACTACCTCGGGCTGCTCGATCCGCTGTGGTCCGCGGACGAGCCGTGCGGGCGGATCGAGGCCGTCCGGCACGAGGCCCCGTCCGCCGCGACCCTGGTGATCAGGCCGGGCCGGGTGTGGAACGGCCACCGGCCCGGCCAGTGGGTCAAGATCGGCGTGGACGTCGGCGGCGTCCGGCACTGGCGGACGTTCTCGCTGTCGTCGCCGCCCCGCCGCGACGGCCGCATCACGATCACCGTCAAGGCCGCGCGCGACGGGTTCGTCTCGGCGCACCTGGTCAACGAGATCCGGCCCGGGACGGTCGTCCGCCTGTCGCGGCCCGAGGGGGGATTCACGCTGCCCTCGCCCGTCCCGCGCAAGCTGCTGTTCGTGACGGCCGGCAGCGGGATCACGCCGGTCATGGCGATGCTGCGGCAGCTCGGCGGCGCGTCCGACGCCGTGCTCGTCCACTCGGACCGGACGGCTGGGGACGTCATCTTCGGCGACGAGCTTCGCCGGATGCCGGGGCTCCGGCTGCACGAGCGGCACACGACGCCCGACGGCCGGCTGAAACCGTCCGACATCCCCGGCGTCTGCCCCGACTGGGCGGAGCGCGAGGCGTGGGCGTGCGGGCCGGGCGGCATGCTCGACGACCTCGCCGCGCACTGGCGGGCCGCCGGAGTCGGGGAGAGGCTACGCGTCGAGCGCTTCCGCACCGTCCTGGACGCCGACGGGGGCGAGGGCGGGCGCGTCACGTTCACCAGGAGCGGCGTCACGGCCGACGCGGACGGGAGCACGCCCCTCCTGGCGGCGGGCGAGGACGCCGGCGCGCTGCTGCCGAGCGGGTGCCGGATGGGCATCTGCCGCGGCTGCGTCGGGCGGCTGGCGTCCGGCAAGGTCCGCGACCTGCGCACCGGCGAGGTGCACGGCGACGAGGGCGAGATCGTCCAGACCTGCGTCTCGGCGGCCGCCGGGCCCGTGGAGATCGAACTGTGAGAGGAGCGGCATGACCGACCATCTGACGGCCGAGGACTACGAGACCATCGCCGCCGAACTGGACGCGCTGCGCGAGGAGATCATGTCCGGTCTCGGCGAGCGCGACGCGTCCTACATCCGGCGGGTGATCCGCTGGCAGCGCGGACTGGAGATCGGGGGCCGGGCGCTGCTGCTCGCCTCCGCGCTGCCGCCCGCCTGGATCGCCGGGACCGCGACGCTGGCCGTCGCGAAGATCCTGGAGAACATGGAGATCGGGCACAACGTCATGCACGGCCAGTGGGACTGGATGCGCGACCCGAAGATCCATTCCACGACCTGGGAGTGGGACAACGTCTCGCCGGCCGAGCAGTGGAAGCACTCGCACAACTTCGTCCACCACACGTTCACGAACGTGCTCGGCAAGGACAACGACGTCGGCTACGGCATCCTGCGCGTCGCCCCCGAGCAGGCGTGGTCCCCGGCGCACCTCGCGCAGCCGCTCTACAACCTGCTGCTGGCGATGTTCTTCGAGTACGGGGTGGCCCTGCACGACCTGGAGATCGACAAGATCCGGGACGGGACGGCCGACGAGGCGGTGACGAAGGAGAAGCTGCGCGCGATCGGCCGCAAGGTCCGCCGCCAGTGGGGCAAGGACTACCTGGCGTTCCCGCTGCTCAGCGGCCCGCAGTTCCTGTCCACGCTGTCCGCGAACGCCACCGCGAACGTGGTCCGCAACGTCTGGGCCCACATGATCATCTTCTGCGGGCACTTCCCGGGCGACGTGGAGGTGTTCGAGGAGGAGCGGCTGGACGGCGAGACGAAGGGCGAGTGGTACGTCCGGCAGCTGTGCGGTTCGGCGAACATCACCGGCGGTGAGCTGTTCCACCTGATGACCGGCAACCTCAGCCACCAGATCGAGCACCACCTGTTTCCGGACATGCCGAGCAACCGGTACGGCGAAATCGCCCCGCGCGTCCGCGCGCTGTGCGACAAGTACGACATCCCGTACCACACGGGCACGCTGTCGCGGCAGGTCACGGGCACCTGGAAGAAGATCTTCCGGTACGCGCTGCCCGGCGGCAGGCCGCCCGCGGCGAAGGCCGAGGCCGTCTGAGGTCAGCCGAGGGCCTGCGCCACGGGAAGGTAGAGGCGGGGCAGGTCGTTCGCGATGGGCGCGCCGTACTCCATGACCGTCGTGGTGAACGCGGGTCGCAGGCCGTTCCGCCGCGCCCAGTCGACCACTTCCGGATGCCGGTGGTCGATGTCCAGGCGGACCGGCCCCGCCGGGACGATCTCTTCGACGAGGGCGAGGGCGGTCTCGGCGTCGTGCGCGGTGACGGGGCCGACGACGGCCCTGTCGTCGTTCCACCACACGCCCCCGAACCCCTTGAGACCGGACTCGCCCCGGACGACACGGAACGTCTCGCAGAACGACGGCAGCCCGTCGACCAGCCGTGAACGGTCCGCGCCGAAGACCTCGGTGTCGAGTGCATGGACGGCGGGCATGTCCGCCGCCTCCGCGGGGACGGAAACGCCCTCCTCGGACGGCCCCTTGCCCATGCCCGTGTACGTCGTGCAGAGCCCGACGGAGCGATACCCCAGACGCTCGTACAGCGGGCGCCCGTATTCGGTGGCCGTCAGGCAGAAGCTCTTCGTTTCGGTGTTGTCCATGGCGTGCCGCATGATGCGGGCGCCCAGACCACGCCGTTCGTAGCGTTTCGCCACCAGCACCATGCTGATGGCGGCGACGTCCACGCCGTATGGGGTCGACACCGTCACCGCGGCGAGACCGCCCTCCCCGTCGTCGATGCCGTAGACGTCGCCGACCGAGAACAGGAACCGCCACTTCCGGTCTTCACGTCCCCAGTCGCGGTCTTCGGCGAGCCGCTGGCAGGCGGCGAGGTCGTCGATCCCGAGCTTCCGCGCGGGCCTGTCCCAGTCCATGGGAGGGGACGCTAGATCGGCCGCCGCCGGCCGCACAACCGAATTACGCCGCGGCATTACCCCTCAGGTCATCGCCACCACGACCTCCCGGGCGAGATCGTCTGGGTGCGGATAACGATCGATCTGAGGAGAGACCATGTCGCACACGGCGACTCCAGTTGCGGGCCGGCGCCCGGGCGAGGCCGCGGCCTCGCCCACCGCGTCCATCGGCGCCCTGCTCGTCCTGCTCACCGGCATCTTCATCACCACGCTCGACTTCTTCATCGTGAACGTGGCGATCCCCGACATCCAGACCGATCTGGGCGCCGGCGCGACGGCGATCCAGTGGGTCGTCGCCGGGTTCGGGCTGGCGCTCGGCAGCGCGCTGATCACCGGCGGCCGCCTCGGCGACCTGGCCGGACGCCGCCGGATGTACGCGCTCGGCCTCGCGGTGTTCACGGCCGCCTCGCTCGCGTGCGGCCTCGCCCCGTCCTCCGGCACGCTGATCGCCGCCAGGGTGGTGCAGGGGCTCGCGGCCGCGCTGCTGATGCCGCAGGTTCTCGGGATCATCAACGGCGTGTTCACCGGGGAGGCGCGCGCTAAGGCGTTCACCGCCTACGGCCTCGCGATGGGCCTGGGCGGCGTGTTCGGGCAGCTCATCGGGGGCGTGCTGATCCAGGCGAACCTGTTCGGCACCGGATGGCGCAGCATCTTCCTGATCAACGTTCCGGTCGGGGTCGTCACGCTGGCGCTGATCCGCCGGACCGTCCCGTCCCAGCCGCGCACCACGGGAACCCGCCTGGACGTCACGGGAACCGTCCTGGTCACCCTCGGTCTCGTCGCGCTCGTCCTGCCCCTGATCGAGGGGCGCCGCCTGGGCTGGCCCACCTGGACGTGGGCGTCGCTCGCCGCGTCGGCCGTCCTGCTCGCCGCCTTCGTCCTCTCCCAGCGCCGGAGCAGCGCCCCGCTGGTCGCGCCCAGCCTCTTCCGCGAGCCCGCGTTCCGCGTCGGCAGCGGCCTGGCGCTCGTCTACACCCTGGCGATGGCGTCCTTCTTCCTCTACCTCGCCCTGTACCTCCAGCAGGGACGCGGTCTCAGCGCTCTGGAGTCGGGCCTGCTGTTCGTCGCCCTGGGCGCGGGCTACTTCGCCGCGTCCACCCGCGCCACGGCCATCGCCGCCCGACTGGGACGGCAGGTCCTCGCCCTGGGCGCGGCGGTGCAGGCGGCGGGCTGCCTCCTGCTGCTCGCCGAGACCGGGCACGCCATCGGCTGGCTCATCCCGGGACTGGCCCTCGTGGGGGCGGGCATGGGGTTCGTCCTGGCGCCGCTGTCGGCACTGGTCCTGGCCGGTGTGACCGACCGGCACGCCGCCTCGGCCGCGGGCGTCCTGTCCACCGCGCAGCAGGTCGGCAACGCCCTCGGCGTCGCGCTCGTCGGGATCGTCTTCTACGGCGCGCTGGGCGAGGTCGCCGACGCCTTCCGGGCATCGCTCTTCCCGGTCATGGCCTTCTGCGGCGTCACCGCGGCCCTCGCCCAGCTCCTCCCCAAGCGCTAGTACACGCTGGCGCCGAAGGCGCTGAGCACCGGAGAGATCGGGCGGAAGTAGGACGACCCGCCGGAGACGCAGGTCCCGACTCCCCCGATCTCAAGCCCCACCGCGGTACCGCCCGAGAAATACGGAGCCCCGGGACTCTCCCCGGGCTCCGTGCATATGGTCGTCCTCACCAGCCCGGTGATCGTCCCGTTCGGGAGGTTCACGGTCACGTTGACGGCCGTCACACTGCCGCAGCGCAGGCCCGCGATGGGCCCGCTGCGGCAGACGCGCTGGCCGACGACCGGCGGTCCCGCCGTCGTGATGTCCTGGGAACCGGGGTAGAGGAAGACGCTGCCGGGCCGCTCCACGGAAGGCTCCACGTACCGGACGAGCGCGACGGAGGCGCTCGTCACCGAGACGACCGTCCCGAGCTGCACGGTCATCGCCGGGTCGGCGTAGATCGGCATGCCGACCTGGGCGCAGCCGCCCGCGGTGAGGAAGGAGTACGAGCCGTTCTGCCGCACGTTGAACCCCAGGGCGCAGCGCACGCCTCCGGCGCCGTAGATCGCCCGCCCCCCTTCCGCGCCCGGCGCCGCGACGGGACGCACCTCCCCCGGCGAGGCGGACGCGCCGGGGCCTGTGGCGGTCAGGACGGCGGCGATGCCCGCGACCAGGATCGCGACGCGCAGTCTCACGGAATACCTCCTGCGGGGAAACGGCGGCTTGCCGGAATGGTGTGAAAAACGAGGGGCCCCGGCAAGGGGAGGAAGGTGCCAAGGTTGCCCGCGCCCGTATAGCAACATCACGCCGAGACCCGCGAACGCCCTGGTCGACGGTGAGTACGGAAGGGCGCGCGTTCTAGGTACGGGTGCTCATTCGCCCGGCTCTCCGCGCGCGGAGGATGGGTCGACCGTTTCGGGATGGAGGGCGTATGAGATTTCGTTTGCCGAAAACCGGCGTTGTGGCCCTGCTCGCCCTCGGGGGGTGCGGAGCCCCGGCCGTCCAGCCGACGCCCTGGAGAGCGGAAGCCGGGAGCGCGCCGTGGCGGGTGGAGGTCGAGGACGTGTCGCTGCGGGTCGATCCCCAGATCGTCGCGGCGGGGCCGAGGGACGTGTGGGCGTTCGGCGGGCGCGGCTCGGAGGACACGGTGTGGCGGCCGACGGCCCGGCACTGGGACGGCCGCGGCTGGAGCAAGGTCGGCCTTCCGGGCGGGCGGATCGGCGCGGTCAAGGCGGCGGGGGCGTCCGCGGCGTCCGATGTCTGGGCGGTCACTCTCGACGGGTCGAGCTCGACCGTCCTTCACTGGAACGGCGAGCGCTGGACGATCGACCGCCGCCTTCCGGGATTCACCGTTACGGCGCTTGAGGTGTTCTCCCCGCGGGACGTCCAGGTCTTCGGCACGGGCTCGCACGCCGCCGCGACGGGCTGGACCCGTTCGGCGGACGGATGGTCGGAGACGAGGCTGCCATTCCGGATCGCCCGCACGAGCGCCCGCTCCGCACGTGACATCTGGGCGCTCACCTTCGAGAGCGAGCTGTACCACCAGGACGGCTCCGGCTGGAAGCCCGTCCCGCTGGACGGCGTCCTGCCCGCCGGAAAGAGGAAGGGCTTCGAGGACACGAGGTACCAGCTCAACACGATCACCGCCACGGCCGCCGGCATCTGGATCACCGCCGAGGGCGCCGGGGGCATCCCGTCCAGCGAGATGGACGGCACCCGCACCCAGCCGCTGGGCCCGGGCGACCTCCACCTGTCGTCCCTTCTCCTGCACGGTGACGCCGACGGACGCCGCTGGACGGCCGAAAGCACCATGAAGAAGGCAGGACGGTTCAGTCCGTTCGGCGCCCCGATCATCGACCCGGACGGCGGCGTCTGGCTCATCGGTTCCACCGACGTCAACGCCACCGAGTCGACCCTCGCCCACCGAACCGCTACGGGCACGTGGACCAGCAACAGAATCCGAGCGTCCGGCTTCAGCCTTTTCGAGGCCCGCGCCGTCACCCGCATACCGGGCACCACTCGATTCCTCGCCGCGGGCATGAACGACGAAAAGGGCGCGCTTCTCTCCACCCCGTAGGAGCCGCGACCTCAACGAGAACCGGCCCCCATCCAGGGACGAAGGCCGGCGACTCTCGATATGGGTGAAGAGGGTGGGCCCGCCGAGCCGGATCACGTCTTCATGTGATCAGCGGCCCGCGAGCTCCCTCACGTAGCTGTACAGTTCGAGCCCGCGAAGCCCCTGCCGATGAGCGGCGAGCACCTCGTCGGGGTCCACCTGCTTCTCTTGCGCCTCCACGTAGCAGAGCAGGTCGGCCCCGCGGAGACCCTTGTCGTACGCCTCCAGCAGCTTGGCGATGCCGAGGCGACTTTCGAGCGCCCGCAGAGTGATCTCCGGGTGGACGTCCCTGTCGTGCAGGACGATGAGCTGGTCGTGCGTCGCGCCCTCGTTCAGCAGATCGATGTAGCCGGCTCGGCCGATGCCCCAGGCATAGCCCGGGTCCGCAGCGACCTGCTTCTCGAACGCCTCCATGATCTGCGCGGGGGTGGCGTTCGCCTTCAGCGCCCTGACGAGCACCCGGGGCAGGATGCCGGCGGCCACGGCGGCTTGGACGTCCCCGTCCGAGGCGCCTGCCTCCAACGCTTCGACGTAGGCGGCCAGATCGATGCCCTTGGACTCGGCGGCGCGAAGCTCATCCCAGGTGGCGCCCTTCTGCTGCGCCCGCGCGAGGAGCTCTTCGCGACGTTCCCAGCCTCCCGAGAAACGCCTGTAGACGTCTTCCACTGGAAGCTCCTTTCAGAGAATCTGCTTTGTAGGTACGCCTCCCACCGTCCGCCGCTTCCGCGGCTCGGCAAACTCAACGTCCGGAGACCGCCGGAGAGAAGGTGGGGCGCTGGGCGATTCATTTGGCACGAACGGCCGTGAACGACCATACGAGCGGAACACCTCGGCGCCGGGGACGGACTGGTCGCTCTCATCCAGACCAAGCGCTCATGCCGTGCGGCCCGCCTGTCCCCCTCGATCAGGTGTCCTCGGGAGTGGGGTTGTAGTGGGCGTCGTGTTGCTGGCGCGGGGAGCAGACCGAGGCGGACGGGCAGGAGCAGCGGCGCGAGCCCCCCTTCACCGTGACGCGGTCGCCGGGGACGCACTCGGCTCCCGCCCGTGCGTGTTCGCGGATCTGCCGGACGGTCATCGGCAGTACTCACACAAAGCAGACCGACGGCCCCAGGTCGTCATGAATTGTCGGGAGAGATCCATGACCACCATCAACACGCAGGCCCCCAACAGTGTCACCGAATGGCTCCGGATCAACGACGTCAAGGGCACGAGCGAAGAAGTGGTGGCGCGCAAGGCGCTTGGCCTGGCACGTCAGTTCTTCGGCCCCGACGTCGAGATCGAGGTCGTGGGCAACCACTGGTCCGAAAGCCAGGGCGGCACGGAGACGGTGTACGTCCGGGCGACCCTGCCCATGCCCTCACGGGTCGGCGGGCGAACCGGCACATCGTTCGAGCTCACGCTCAACGACCTCACGGGGAACAGCATGCGGCAGCTGAAGCGCAAGGCGGCTCACCTGGCACGTCAGTGCTTCGGCCCTGACGCCTCGTTCCAGATCAACTTCACGAACGGCCTGGAGAGCACTCCCGAGCATCTGGACACCACGGACCGCTACTGGACGACGTCCGTGTCCGTCCAGGCGATCGTGCCCATGTCCCAGCGGGTCAGCGGGCTGGCCGGCTCGCCGGTCGAGCTCAGGCTCAAGCTCAGCGACCTCACGGGGAACAGCATGCGGCAGGTGGAGCGCAAGGCGCTTCGACTGGCGCGTCAGTGCTTCGGCTCTGGCGCCGTGCTCCAGGTCGGTTTCGACCACCCCTGGGGGTGGGCCACCAGGGGTCTGGAGAACAACCCGCCCGAACGCCTGGGCACCACGGACCGCTTCTGGGCGGAATCCGTGTACGTCCGGGCGATCGTGCCCGCGTCCCCACGGCCCTGCGAGCGAACCCGCACGCCGGGCCGGGTCACGCTCACCGACATCACGGGGACCAGCTTGCGGCAGATGGAGCGCAAGGCGCTTCGACTGGCGCGTCGACAGCGCCCTCTCGCCGGCCCCGACGCCGAGTTCCGCGTGAACTGGGCCTCGATCACCACGGGCCTGGAGGGCACCTCGCAGACGCCTCCGGGTGCCGAGCCGCGATTCCTGGCAAGGCACGTGGAGGTCGAAGTCATCTGACCCCTGGGACACCGCGCATGCGGTGTCCTCAGACACGGGTGGCCCTTCCGAACGTCGGGAGGGCCATCTGCTTTTGAGGCGTCGGGGCAGGCCGGGGCCGTCGGGGTTGGCACGGGGCCGCCCCCCCGCAATTCTTAGCTGCGCTCGCTGTCGTCCGAGGGGGTGTAGCGGGCTTCGTGTTGCTTGCGGGGGGAGCAGACGGAGGCTGAGGGGCAGGAGCAGCGGCCGCCGCTGTTGAGGCGCACTGTGACCTTGTCGGACGGGACGTTGCGGCCCACGACCTGGCCTGGGCCGTTCGGGGTGTCCACGCGCGATCCCAGGGCCGGCATGCTGTCGTGCGCCTTGACGTACAACGGGTGCTCGTACTTGAGGCAGCACATCAGGCGGCCGCAGGCGCCGGCGATGCGGAGGGGGTTGACCGGGAGGTCCTGCTCCTTCGCCATGCGCACGGAGACGGGCTCGAAGTCCTTGAGGAAGGTGGCGCAGCACAGGTCGCGGCCGCAGGGGCCGATGCCGCCCTGGAGGCGGGCCTCGTCGCGGGGGCCGACCTGGCGGAGTTCGACGCGGGCCTTGATGCCGCGGGCCAGGTCGCGGACGAGGGCGCGGAAGTCGACGCGGTGCGGGGCGGTGAAGTAGATCTTGAAGATGTTGTCGGCGTCGAGGTAGTCGACGCCGATGACCTTCATTGGGAGGTCGTGCTTGCGGATGAGGCGCTTGGCGATCGAGCGGCCCTCGGCGCGGCGGCGGCGGTTGGCCTCGTCTCGGGCGAGGTGCTCGTCGGTGGCGGGGCCGGCGCACTCGGGAAGGCCGTCGATGTCCTCGGAGACCCACTGCGGGGCCCACACGCACTCGGCGACCTCGGGGCCGGAGTCGGTGGGGACGAGGACCTTGTCGCCGACCTTGGGGCTGTGCGGGCCCGGATCGAGGTAGAACAGGCGGCCGTAACGGGTGAAGCTGACGGCCATCATCATGCCCACGTTTCGCTCCGTTCGCCCGGTTTTATTCGACCCACTCTAGGTCTCACCAGGCGGCGTCGGCGAGATCCCCTGCCGGAACGGTCGGGACGCCCTGCGCGTACAGGTCGCCCGCGGTCACGATGACGTCGCGACCGTTGTGGGCAATGTCGAGGCCGGTGGGGGCGCCCTTCACCTTCAGCGTCCACAGGGTCTTGGCGGGGGTTCCCTGCACCGTGAAGGTCTGAAGAGTCACTTCGGAGCTCTTCGCTATGGCCGCGATAAGGGAGGTGCCGTCCCGGCTCATGACAGCGTTGAAACTGCCCTTGGGCAGGGGCATGACCGCCTTGCTCGACTTCAGGTCGCCTGCGGCGCCGCTGGTGTCGATTGTGCGGACCTGGTGCTTCCCCGTCCCGACCGGGCTCCAGACAAAGGACAGCGTGGTGCCGGACCAGGAGAGGCTCCCGACGCGGGCACGCAGCCTGGTCGTCCACACCTTGTGGACACCGGTCTCCGGAGTGACGACGTCCACGCGGGCGCTCGCGCCCTTGTAGGTGACGTAGGCGAGCTGTGCGCCGTCCGGGGTCACGGCGAGGTCCGACCAGACCGTGGAGACACCAGGGACGATCGCGTTCGGGAGGGGCTTGAGGTCCTTGGGACGTCCGTCGTCCAAGCGGAGGCGCTGGAAGGTGACGTCGCGGGGGCCGGGTGTGGCGAGGATGTACGAGCCGTCCTTCAGCGCCGCGACGCGATGGAAGCGGCGGCCCTGCGGGGCGGCGACGGGCAGCCCCACGTTGGCGCCTGTGCGCACGTTCCGGACGAGGAGGGAGGCGCCCTTCTGGGTGACGCCGACGATGAACTCCGGGCCGGTCTTCTCGGCCTTGGCGGCGGGCTTGGCCTCGTGCTCCTCGTCGGCGGCGCGCTGGTGGCGGTGCACCATGTCCACGCCCCCTCCGATGAGCAGCGCGGCCGTGGCGGCCACGCCGAGAGGGACGAGACCCTTCCACGAGCCGAGACGGTTACCCGGGTCCTCGCGCCTGCCGTCGTCCATGGGGTTGCCTACCTAACCTTCCTGCCGGATCGCCCGTCGTTTCTACCGCATATGGATCGCGACAAAAACCCATGAACGCGGAGTTACCAAGTCGTGAGCCGCCTCAGCCGAGGCACGCGCGGGCCGCCTCTGCCATGGACGCCCGGTACGACCCGCCGAACAGCGCCACATGGACCAGCAGCGGGTGCAACTGGTGCAACGGGACGCGGGACCGCCATCCGTCCGCAAGGGGCGCGGCCTCATCGTAGGCGCCGAGCACGGTGTCGAGGTGCGGTGTCCCGAACAGCGCCATCATGGCGAGGTCGGTCTCGCGGTGCCCGCCGTGCGCGGCCGGGTCGATGAGCAGCGCCCGCTCGCCCGTCCACAGGACGTTCCCCGACCACAGGTCCCCGTGGATGCGGGAAGGCGGCTCCGGCGGTCCGGCGAGCGTCTCGATGTCCGCCATGACGCGCTCCACAAGACGGACGTCACCGGACGAGAGATGCCTTGCCCCGAGGCGCAGGAACGGTTCGAGGCGGCGTTCGGCGTACCAGGCGGGCCAGGAACGGTCGTCCGGTGTGTTGTCCAAGGGAAGGTCGGCGATGAAACCGTCCCAGGGCGCGCCGTAGGTGTCGGGACGGTTCCCGGTGTGCAGGGCCGCGAGTTCCCGTCCGAGACGTTCGGCCGCTTCGCGGGACGGTGGAGCCGAGCGCAGCCAGGGCAGGACGAGCATCCGGTCGTCCGCCGCCACGACCTCGGGGACGGGGGTCCCGGGGCCCGCCTCCCCCAGCCAGCGCAGCCCGGCCGCCTCTGCCGCGAACACGCCCGCCTGGTCATGCGCCGCCTTCACGAAGACCTCACGGCCGTCGGCGAGGGAAGCCCTGTGCAACGTCCAGGAATGGCTGGAGCCGAGGTCGTGGACAGCCTCGACCCCGGTTCCGAGCAGCCTCTCCAGCCGCACCCGCTCAGTGGTCATCAAGCGCCGAGCGGATCTGCTTGAGCAGGCCGGGCATCGCCGCCTCCACCTGCTCCAGGACGAGGTCGAAGTCGGCGCGTCCGCCGTAGTAGGGGTCGGGGACGTCGAGGTCGCCGCCCGCGTCCGGGTCGAACTCGCGCAGCCGCCAGATGCTGCCGCGCGCCTGCCAGGTCGGCGCCATCGAGCGCAGCGCCTTCTCGTGGCTCGCGTCCATCGCGATGATCATGTCGTAGCCGTTGAACCAGGCGGCGTCGAACTGCCGCGCGATGTGCGCCGACCGGTACCCGGCGCGTTCCAGCGCCGCGACCGTCCGCTGGTCGGCCCCGTCGCCGACGTGCCAGCCGCCGGTGCCCGAACTGTCCACCTCGACGTCGAGGCCCTCCTTCTCGACGTGGTGGCGCAGAACCCACTCGGCCATCGGGGAGCGGCAGATGTTGCCCGTGCAGACGAAGGTGACTCGGTACGGCATGCCCCCCATCATGCACGAGGGCACGGGACACGCCGGACGCGGAAAAGAACGCGACCCCCGGCCGGAGCCGGGGGTCGCGTCCTGGGGTGGTTCTGGAGGGGTCAGCGCGAGACGGCGTTCAGCGCGTCCACGATGCCGCTGCCGAAGAACCCGTTCTGGCCCTTCGAGCCTTCACAGGTCTGGGTGGAGGTGTGCTTCACCCACTGGCCGTTCACCTGGGTGTACCAGACGTACTCGACCGTCGCCGGGCTCGGGCATGCCTTGGGGGTCGCGGTGCCGCGCAGCACCCGCTCGACGAGACGCGGGTCCATGGTCAGGCCGCCGCTGCGGTCCCGGTGCCCGTACTTGCTGACGATGAGCGCCGCGACGCCGACCGCGTGAGGGGACGCCATCGAGGTGCCCTGGATCGACTGGTAGTAGGCGCACTTGTCGCCCTTGCAGCTGCGGATGATGTACGACACCTTCGGCGTGCCGTCGGCGTTCAGCTCGCCGCGCTCCTTCGCGAGCCGCTCGGGGTAGGCGGCCCAGATGCCGCCCTTGTCGTCCGGACGCTGGGCGGCGTTGTCGACCTTGTCGCCGCCGGGCGCCGCCACCGCGACGTAGCCGTTGCCGAAGCTGCTGTAGTACGACTTGCGGCCGCTCGGGCCGGTGGCCGAGACCGGGATGACGTTCTCGCCCTCGGACGGCATCGACACGCAGCTCGCCGGGACGGTGCGGTCGTGCGGCTCCTCGCCCGGCGTGGACGGGAAGTCGGGGCTGCTGTCGTCCGCGTTCGTCTTGGTGTAGTCGACGAGGTCGTTGCCCGCCGCGGAGATCAGCGTGACGCCGCGGTCGTGCGCGAAGTCCAGGGCGCGCTGCGCCGCCTTGATGATCGTCCGCTGCTCCAGCTGGTCCTCGGGGCTGTCGGCGGGGTTGTTGCCGCAGTTCCACAGCCACGGGTCGATGTAGTACGACATGTTGACGACGTCGATGCCGTGCTTGGCCGCGTAGGTCAGGCCGTCGACGGTCGGCTGGAGGAAGAAGTAGCCGGAGTCCTGCCCGACGCGCAGGTTCACGATCGACACGTTCGGCGCGACGCCGGCCATGCCGAGGCCGTTGCGGGGCGAGGCGATCGTGGACGCGACGTGCGTGCCGTGGTCGTTGTCGTCCCAGTCGTTGGGGTCGACGCACGACGTGAACTCGCAGGGCCCGTCGACCTCGTTGCCGTTGGCGTCGGCCGGGATGTCGCGGGTGAAGTTGCGGCTGAGCTTGCGGTTGAAGTTCGGCGCGATGTCCGGGTGGTCGCCGTCCACGCCGGTGTCGAGGACGCCGACCAGCACGCGCCGGTCACCCGGCTCCTTCTTGTAGGAGCCGTCCGCGGTGGCGTGCATCTGCTTCATGTCCCACTGCAGGTCGGCCAAGGGCTCGGTGTCCTTGGACGGCTTGCCCGCGGGGGCGGCCTGGTTCCTGGCGCCGTGGAGGGCCCCGGTCAGCTTCTCGACCTTCGGGGCCTTCTTCTTGGTCTTGGGAGCCTCACCGATGATCCGGTTGTGCGCGACGCCGTCCAGCGCCCGCTGGTTCATCACGGCGTGGATGAACTCGGGGTTCTGGGAGGTGACGGTCGCGACGCCCACGTCGCGGTTCTCGTGCACGACCTTGCCGCCGGCCGCGGAGACGGCCTGGTGGGCCTGCCCGAGGGACGCGCCCTCCTTGTAGAGGACGACGTACTCCGAGACCTCGCCCTTCGCCTGTGCCTGGCCCGGAGCTGCGGATGCTGGGAACGCGAGGGCCGTCACGGTGGTGACGGCGCACGCGGCGGAAATCAAGGCTCGCCGCAAGGCAGACCTCCTGGCTGTGGGGGTTAACCAACCGGATTTCGGTCGATCAGCCAGCGAACGTTACGGGGGCGCTCATTGAGAGTCGCGTACGGAAATGTAACGAATGGGGACAAGTTGTGTAAGCCCCGTCCGTATCACCCGTGACGCAACGCCAAGGTCAGCGCCTCGAACGCCAGCTGCGGATTGACGTTCGCCGCCAACCGCTCCCTGCAGTCCATGATCGCATCGAGGCGCCGGAGGGTGTCCTCCGGGCGTCCGTCCCCCGCGGCCGACCGGAGTTCGGGGCCGAGCTCGATGTTGACCAGCTCGCTTCCCGCCCCCATCTGCAGCGTCAGCACGTCGCGGTAGTAGGACGCGAGGTCGAGCAGCGTGCGGTCCAGCGCGTCGCGCAGGATCCGCGTCGCCCGCGACTTCTGCCGGTCCTCCAGCTCCTTGAGGGCGCCCGCCGTCCCGCGCGGCATCCGCCCCTTCTCGCTCTCGCCGAGCGCCTTGCGCAGGGCGGAGGTCTCCGCGTCGTTCAGCTCGGCCGTCTGCGCGTCCCGCTCCGCCTTCGCCGCGCTCACCAGCGTCTCCGCCGCCGCGACCGCCGCGCTCACCCCGGTCAGCCGGCGCGGCACCGCCACCACCTGCTCGCGCACCCGCCGCATCCGCGGATCGGAGGCGAGACGGCGCGCCCGGCTGATGTGCCCCTGCGCGGCCCGCGCCACCACCTCGGCGGTCTCGCGCTCGACGCCGTCGCGCTGGACGAGGAAGTCGGCGATCGCCGCGATCGGGGGCGTCTGCAGGGTCACCAGCCGGCAGCGCGACCTGATCGTGACGAGCAGGTCCTCCGGCGACGGCGTGCACAGCAGCCACACCGTCCGCGGCGGCGGCTCCTCGATCGCCTTCAGCAGCGCGTTCGCGGCGCCCTCGGTGGCCCGGTCGGCGTCCTCGAACAGCACGATCTGGCGGCCGCGCCCGCTCGGCGAGGACGAGGCCCGCAGCACCAGCGCGCGGGCGTCCCTGATGCCGAACGACAGGCCCTGCGGCCGGACGACCTCGACGTCGGCGTGCGTCCCCTGGAGCACCTGGTGGCAGGACGCGCAGTGCCCGCACCCGCGCGGCGTCTCCGTGCACTGCAGCGCGGCGGCGAACGCCCGCGCCGCGGCCACGCGCCCGGACCCCGGCGGCCCGGTGAACAGCCACGCGTGCGCGAGCCCGCCCGTCCGCTCCGCCGCCGAGGACAGCTGCGCGATGACGGGCTCCTGCCCGACCAGGTCGTCCCACACGCTCATGGAACAGAGGCTAGCGGGCTCAGAAGTCGGTGATGACCGGGAACGTGCTCGTGGCGTCCTCGGTGCCGAGCGGAACGGGGTCCGGCAGGATCTCCCGGATGCGGTACTGGATCTCCCGGCTCAGCTCGCCCTGCGGCCGGCTCGCGTCCAGGACCAGGTAGCGGTCGGGGTCGGCCTCGGCGAGGGCGCGGAAGCCCTCGCGGACCCGCTCGTGGAACTCCTGCGACTCCGACTCGATGCGGTCGGCGGGCGCCGGCAGCCGCCGCAGGCCGGCCTCCGGCGGGATCTCCAGCAGGACGGTCAGGTCGGGGACGAGGCCGCCGGTCGCCCAGGCGTTGACGCGGGCGATGTCCTCCACCGGGAGCCCCCGCCCGAAGCCCTGGTAGGCGAGGGACGAGTCGACGTAGCGGTCGCTGACCACGATCACGCCGCGGTCCACCGCCGGCTTGATCACGTTGGCCACGTGGTCGGCGCGGTCGGCGGCGTACAGCAGGGTCTCGGCACGGTCGGACAGGCCGGTGGTGTCGCGGTCCAGCAGCATCGCGCGCAGCCGCATCCCGATCTTGGTCGCGCCCGGCTCGTGCGTGGTCACCACGTCGTAGCCGTGGTCGCGGAGCCAGATCGCGGCGAGCCGCGCCTGCGTCGTCTTGCCCGCGCCCTCCCCGCCCTCGAAGGCGATGAACACGCCCCGGTTGCGGTGGACGGGCTGCGGGGCCGCGGCGGCCTGCTCCGGCGGCGTGTAGATCTCGCCGTGCAGGGCGGCGCGCAGGTCGGGGACGAGCGGGATGCCCCGCCGGTCGTCCAGCCGCCGGTAGGCGAACAGCCCGGTCACCAGGGCGAGGACGGCGGCGACCAGCAGGGCGACGCCGGTCCCGTAGGCGTCGTAGACGCCGCCGCCGAGGTCGAGTCGGTGGGATCCGGCCGCCGCCGCGATCAGCGGGACGACGGCGAACGAGACCAGCGCGGTGATGAGCGCGACCGACCGCAGGTACGCCGCCGGGCGGGCGCCCTCCGGCGCCTCGGGGTCGTGCGCCGCCATCTTCGCGGTCGACCACGCGGCTCCGGCGAAGACGCCGAGGAACGCCGTCGCGAACACCACGACGACGAGGTTCTGGACGAGGGCGAGCACGACCAGCGCGAGCGCGGCCGCGATCACCGCGAGGCCGAGGAGGCGGCGGCGGCTGAACGGGACGAGCACGCGCGGTCCGAGGAACAGCCCGAAACCGAGCCCCACCGTGAGCGCGGTCAGGACGGAGCCGTACCCGGCGTCGCCGCCGCCCAGCTCGCCGGCGTGGACGCGGGCCACCGCCACGACCGCGCCCGCCGCGAGGGACGCCGCCGCGATCGCCG